>CAIQIL010000141.1 GCA_903871865.1 uncultured Burkholderiales bacterium | reverse complement strand
CAGGTTGGGCTTGACCGACACGATGGCATTGATCAGCGGGGAGTCGCTGATGTCGGTGCTGCCGGCCCAGCTCACCTGACCCGGCGCGAAGCCACCCAGCAACAGGGATGCGGCCACGGCGACACGCAGGGCACGCGAGGGCGGCAGATCGGATGCCGTGGCGGGCCGTGCTTGTGGGGAAAGGGAATGTGTCATGTCGCCTCCGACATCAGAACTGAACGATGGTCTCGGTGATGGACGACGTGCTGCGCGCACCCACGGCCTGCACCACGATGCGGTAGTAGGTGCCTTGGGCCGTGCCCGTCAGCGGTGCGGGTTTGCTGTAGTCCAGGCTGCCCTTGTCGTTGGCCACGCCGGCGCCCGAGTTGGCCGGTGCCGCGCAGGAGTTGCCCGTGGCGGTGGGCGAGCCCGTGGCCGAGCACAAACGGAAGATGGCGTAGCGCAGCGTCACCGGCTCGGTCGCGCTGGCCGTGGCCACGGTGCGGGCCGCCAGGGTGCACTTGCCGGTCACGGTGCCGCTGGCGTAGGCGCAGGTGTCGCCGTTCCAGTCCACCAGCACGCGGCTGTTGTTGCCGCTGAGCTGGCCCGTGGCGTCCAGGTTGTCGGTGGCCGAGGCGTAGTAGCCGACGGCCGTGTTGTCGGCGTCGAGTGCCGTGGCATTGGCGGCCAGCCACTCGATGGCGGTTTGCGTGGCGCGCTCGGTCGAGGCGACAGTCTCCTGCTTGAAGCCGAGGTTGCCCAGCACCGTGGTGCCGCTGTCCACCGAGCGCACCAGGGCAACGGCGCCCAGCGACAGGGCCAGCAAGGCCAGCAGGGCGAAGATGAGGGACATGCCGCGCTGCTTCATACGGCACTCCACACCACGTTGCGCAGTGGCACGACGGTGTCATAGACCTTGTAGCGGTAGTGCTGCCACTCGGTGTCGGTGGTGTTGGGTTTGGGGATGGTCAGCGTCAGGCATTTGCGTGCGCTGCCTGTGCTGCAGGCGCTGGTGCCCGACACGGTGGTGGCGGTGCCCACGTCCCATACGGGGTCGGTGATCGTGACGCCATCTTTTTCCCGCACCTCGCTGCGCGCCACCACGGCGATGCGCACGCTCAGCACGCGCGACCAGTCGTCGGCGGTGCTCGGGGTGGTGGTGTCGTACTGGTCCACCACGCCGTCTTTGGGGGCGCTGGTGTCCTTGCCGTACATCACGCGCAGGGCCACGATGCCCGAGGCCAGCACCTGGTCGGCGCCCCAGGTGCCGTTGGCCTGCAGCTCGCGCATGACCAGGTTCTCGCTGCTGACGGTGTACTCGCGCAACACGATGCTGCCCAGGTTGACCAGGTAGCTGGTGTCGGCCGGGTAGCCGCCCGAGGGCATGAGGCTGGCCGTGGTGGCGGGGTTCCAGCCCGCGGTCACGGGGACGTTGGGCACCACGGTGCTGGACAGCACGTTGGCGCCCGAGCCGGCCACCTGGAACACCGTGCACCCGTTGGTGCTGCTCCACGTGGCGGGGATGGCCATCATCGTGTCGCCATTGCTCACGCCGGTGCTGGAGTTCACGGTGAAGCTGGTGTCCACCGCGGCGTGGTTGGCCTTGACCACCATGGGCACCGAGAAGCTGCTGCGGCCGCTGCTGAAGGTGCGCAGCGTGGGCACGCCATTGGCATCGACCGTGATGGTGGCCGGTGCCAGCGTCAGGGCCAGGGTGGCGGCGCTGCCGTACTTGGCCTTGATGGGGCAGCCCAGCGCGGCGCTGTGGCTGATGACGCCGTAGCCTGCGCCCTGCACGTCGCGGCTGACGGTGTAGAGGCCGACGGAGCCGTTGACCTGGGCGTCCGAGCCCGAGCTGGTCGTGCGGCGCTGGCCTTCGGCGTTGACCACCACCTGCGCGATGATGACCGTCGTGATCAGGGCCAGGGCCATGCCGACCATCAGCTCCACCAGGGTGAAGCCGTGGGCAGGGGTGTGGGGGGTGCGCATCTGGTGGCCTCAGCTGGCGGCGCTCAGCCGCGTGCGGGTGGTGTAGCTGTGCGGGTCGTCGCTGCCGTGCTGCCAGGTCACGGTGACCGTGACCATCTGCGAGGTGGCGTCCACGACGATGCTGCCGCTGCCGTTGGGCAGGGTGCTGCTGACCTTGCTTTGCCAGTCGCTGCAACGGGTGTTGGACGTGCAGGCCGTGCCGTTGTAGTTGGCCACGTGGCTGAGGTCGCCCCACATCGTCCCGAGCACCTCGTTGGCCAGGTAGCTGGCGTCGGCACGGTACTTGGCATCGGACTGGGCGGCCGTCATGCGCGCCTGCAGGCCGACCAGGGCCAGCACGCCGATGCTGAAGATGAGGATGGAGACCAGCACCTCGATGAGCATCATGCCGCGCTGGCGGCTGGGCATGCGGGGAGAGCGTCTGTTCATGGCGAACCTCACAGGCAGCGACGCGGGTCGCTGGTGCTGGTGATCAGCGGGTCGCAGGAGCGCACCATGCCGGCCGGGGTGATGTCCACGCGCAGGGGGCGGTCGTCTGTCTGGGCGGTGGCGTAGCTCACCAGGATGCGGCGCAGGTTGCCCGAGGGGCGGCCCAGGGCGTCGAAGGTCACGCTGCTGGCGGCGGTGCTGCCGTCGGCGGCCAGGCCGCTGACCGACACGCCCGTGCTGCCTTCCGTGCCCAGGCGCTTGACGACGATCAGCGGGTTGGTGGCGTCCGTGCTGGTGTTGGCGGGGGCGGCCGCGCAGGCGCTGCCCGGGTCGCGCACGCTGACCACCCACGAGCTGCCCGCGGCCGAGACCGTGCAGCTGTTGTTCAGCGCCGTGGCCGTGCCATTGCCGATCATGTAGAAGGTGATGGCGCGGTTGCGGCGCACGGCCTCGTTGCGGGCTTGCTGCAAGCCCGTCTGCAGGGATT
>CAIQIL010000140.1 GCA_903871865.1 uncultured Burkholderiales bacterium | reverse complement strand
GCCTCGGCGCTGACCTTGTGCACCGTGGGGAAGACCACGGCGCTGGTCGTGCCGTGCGCCCACAAGGCCCTCAGGAAGCGCTCGGCGCCGTCGCGCGAAACGGCAGGGTCGGCATAACGCCGCTCGGCCGGGAAGGTGTAGGTGTTGAGCCAGTCCAGCAGCTCGGCACCGTGGCTGGCAATGACGTCGAGCTGCGGGCAGTGCACATGGGTGTCGATGAAGCCCGGCAGCAACAGGTGGCCGCGGTGGTCCTGCTCGGGCACGCTGGCCCAGCCTTCGGGCAGGGCTTGCGCGGCAGGCTGCACGGCGACGATGCGCCCGGCCTCGACGCACACGCGGTGGTCGGGCCGCCAGCGCACGCCGAGGGCTTCGGCAGGCGGGGCAAAGCCCGGGTCGGCGGTGAAGTCCAGCACATCGGCGCGCAGCACCAGGCGCTCGGTGGCTTCAAGAGCGGGGGGGGCGGTGAGGTCAGAACGCATGGGGTTCGGCATGGGGTTCGGGCATGGGGTTCAGGCATGGGGTTTACAAGCACCGGGCGAGGTGACCACCTCCGTATGATGAGGCCGTGACGATGCCCAGCCCCACACCACGCCCGCGGACGCCCCTCGTCCCGCACGACAGCGACGAAGACCGGCCCGCCCCGCGCTTCCACCTGGAGCTGCACGGCGCCGGGCCGGTGGGCCGGGCCATCGTGCGGCTGCTGGCCGATGTGGACTGCACCGTGCGCTGGATCGACGAGCGCAGCGACAGCCCCGAGCTCTCGCTGCCAGCCACCGACGGCCTGCCCGCACACATCCAGCACCTGCCGACCGACCACGCGGTGGCCGAAGTGGCCGGGGCGCCCGCTGGGGCCTGCCACCTGGTGCTGACGCACCGCCACGCGCTGGACCTGCCCATCGTGCAAGCCATCCTGGCGCGCGGTGATTTCGCCTTCCTGGGCATGCTGGGCTCGCCGGCCAAGCGCGCGCGCTTCGTCGAACAGATCGGTGCGCAGCTTGGCGAAGCAGGCACCAGCGACGCCGGCGACGCTGGCGTGCAGGCCGCGCTCCAGCGCCTGGTCTGCCCCATCGGCCTGCCCGGCATCGTGGGCAAGGCGCCCGCGGTCATCGCCATCGCCGCCGTGGCCCAGCTGCTGCAGGGCACACGCTGAAGCCCTCCCGGGCCGCACAGAGCAGCGCGATCAGAAGGTTTCCCAGTTGTCCTCGTCGGCACCGGCGGTCTGCAGGGCCACCTTGGGCGCAGCCATGGGTGCGGCGACAGGCTTGGCCCGGAACGCAGTCTGGCTGGGCGCCGGCACGGCCTTCGCAGCATGAAGCGCGCGCGGCTTGTCGGCCAAGGGCTTGGCCACGGCCGGCTTGCCCTGCACAGGCTGGCGTGCCAGCACGGGCTGACGCACCGCTGGGGTGACGTGCTGCACGCGGGCCGGGGCCGGCTGCGCCTGTGGGCTGCTGGCAGCGCCCTGCCCCCCACCACCTTGCTGCGACAGCCGGAACACCGCCACCGCGGCCACCAACTGGTGCGCCTGGTTCTTCAGGCTCTCGGCCGCTGCGGCGCTCTCCTCCACCAGGGCGGCGTTCTGCTGTGTGGCCTGGTCCATCTGCGTGACCGCATCGCCCACCTGCTGCACGCCGCTGCTCTGCTCCACGCTGGCGGCGGCAATCTCGCCGACGATGTCGCTCACCTTGCGGATGGCGGTCACGATCTCTTCCATGGTCTTGCCAGCTTCGTCCACCAGCGAGGTGCCCTGCTCGACCTGCGCAACGCTGTGGCCGATGAGGGTCTTGATCTCGCGGGCCGCCTCGGCGCTGCGTTGCGCCAGGGTGCGCACCTCGCCGGCCACCACGGCAAAGCCGCGGCCTTGCTCGCCGGCGCGGGCGGCTTCCACGGCCGCGTTCAGGGCCAGGATGTTGGTCTGGAAGGCGATGCCATCGATCACGCCGATGATGTCG
>CAIQIL010000139.1 GCA_903871865.1 uncultured Burkholderiales bacterium | reverse complement strand
GCCCAAGGCCAGCACGAGCAGGGCAAGGGCGGCGGCTTTCATGGTCGCGTCACTCGGCTTGGGCTTGTGCCGCGATGCGGCGCTCCAGCTTCAGCATCTCGCGGGCCACCACGGCGGTGTCGGCGAAGTCGGAGAACACGCCGTCGATGCCCAGGCGGTAGAACTGCAGGTACTCGTTGATGGGGTTGCCCGCGTAGTCACCGGCCAGGCGGCGCTGCTCGTTGCGGAAGGTCCAGGTGTGCACCTTCAGGCCGGCGGCGTGGGCGCGGTCGATCAGGTCGGTGGGTTCGGCCAGCTTGAGCTTGGCTTCGCCGGGGCCGCTGCCCTCAGGGTTGGCCACGGTCGACACGATGTAGCGCTTCCAGGGGCCGATGCCGTAGGCGTAGCTGGCCACTTCCCGCAAGCCGGCGTCGGTCGTCAGGTAGCCGAAGGTGCGCGACAGCAGCTCAGGCTTGCCGGAGGCCGTCCAGTCGTAGGGGCGGTCAAAGGGGGCGTTGAAGGCCAGCGAGCCATCGGGGTTGACGTCATCGGCGTCGATCAGCTGGATCAGGCGCACGGTCGTCAGCTTGCTCAGGGCTTTCAGGTTGCCTTGCTCGAAGGACTGGATGAACACCGGGGCGAAGCGGTGGTTCCAGCCGGCTTGCGACAGCACCTTCAGCAGGCGGCCTTCCAGCGGCAGGCCCAGGGCCTTGTGGTAGGTGGGGTGCTTGGTTTCGGGGTAGATGCCGATGACGCGGCCCTTCTCCAGCGTCTTGCGCTTCACCAGGGCGATGATCTCTTGCAGCGTGGGGATGGCGAATTGGCCATCGAACTGGTGCGGGCGCTCGGCGAAGGCCTGCTTGGCGCGCAGGGTCTTGATTTCGGCGAGGGTGAAGTCGGAGGCGAAGAAGCCTTCTTCCGGTGCGCCATCGACCACGGCGATGCGGCGGCGGCTGGCGAACTCGGGGTGGTCGGCCACGTCGGTGGTGTTGACGATGTTGGGCTCGTGGCGGGCGATCAGGTGGCCGTCTTTGGTGGCGACCAGGTCGGGCTCGACGTAGTCGGCGCCCAGTTCGATGGCCAGGGCGTAGCCTTCCAATGTGTGCTCGGGCAGGTAGCCGGCGGTGCCGCGGTGGCCGATGACCAGGGGCAGTGGCTTCGATTGGCGCTCGGTGTGCTCGGCACGTTCGGCGCGCTCCAGGGCGCGGTCGGTGTCGGCGGCGTGGCCGGGGGCGGCGATGAACAAGGCGGCCGACAGGGCCAGCAGCTTGCGCAGGGGTTGCGACATGGGGGTCTCCTCGGTGTGAAAAGGTGTGTGCCACCTTAGGGTGCTTGCGTGACGCTTGGGTGTCTCTCAAGGGGCGCCGGGGGGGCCGTTTGGCGCGGGCACAATGACGCCCACACCCTCAGCTCAGGAGACACCCCTTGGCGCGCGCGCCGGCGACCCGACCCCCTTTTGCCAAGTCCGCGTCCGCCGACGCCAAGGCCGCGCCGAAGGCCTCGGCGCCGCAGCTCGCCATGGCGCGCTTGGGGCTGGTGCGCGACATCGACCTGGCCCTGCACCTGCCCCTGCGCTACGAGGACGAAACCGCCATCACCCCGCTGCGCCAGGCGCGCGACGGCCAGACGGTGCAGGTCGAGGGTGTGGTCAGCGAGAACCGCGTGGAGATGCGCGGGCGCCGCCAGCTGCTCGTCAAGCTCGACGATGGCACGGGCGAGGTGCAGCTGCGCTTCCTGAACTTCTACGGCTCGCAGCAAAAAGCCTGGGCACCCGGCGTGCGCCTGCGCGTGCGCGGCGAGCTGCGCGTGGGCTTCTTCGGCCGCGAGATGGTCCACCCCACGGTGCGCACCGTCAGCGACGCCACCCCGTTGGCCACCTCGCTCACGCCCATCTACCCGGCCGGTGCGGGCCTGCCGCAAAGCTATTTGCGCAAGGCCGTGGAGGCGGGCCTGCGCCGCGCACCGCTCGATGAAGTCCTGCCCCCGGCCGTGGCGGCGATGCTGCCCGCGCACTGGCCCAGCCTGCGCCAGGCCTTGCAGCAGCTGCACTTCCCCGCGCCCGATGCGTCCATCGAGGCGCTCAGCGAGCACAGCCACCCGGCCTGGCAGCGCCTGCAGTTCGAGGAGTTGCTGGCCCAGCAGCTTTCGCGCTTGCAGGCCAAGGCCGAGCGCGCCCACCTCCAAGCGCCGGTGCTGCCGCTGCGCACAGGTGGCCTGCACGAGAAGCTCTTGGGCGTGCTGCCGTTTGAGCTCACTGGCGCGCAGCGCCGCGTCTGCGAAGACATCGCCATCGACCTGGCCCGCCCCCAGCCCATGCACCGCCTGTTGCAGGGCGATGTGGGCTCGGGCAAGACGGTGGTCGCGGCGCTGTCGGCGGCCATCGCCATGGAGGCCGGTTGGCAGTGCGCGCTGATGGCGCCCACGGAAATCCTGGCCGAGCAGCACTTCCGCAAGCTGGTGGATTGGCTGGCGCCGCTGGGCGTGAAGGTGGCCTGGCTGACGGGCAGCCTCAAGCCCAAGGCCAAGCGCGAACAGCTCGCCGCCGTGGCCTCGGGCGAAGCCCAGCTCGTGGTGGGCACCCACGCCGTCATCCAGGACCAGGTCGAGTTCGCCCGATTGGGCCTGGCCCTCATCGACGAGCAGCACCGCTTCGGCGTGGCCCAGCGCCTGCAGCTGCGCCGCAAGCTGGAGGCCACCGACCTGGAGCCCCACCTGCTGATGATGAGCGCCACGCCCATCCCGCGCACCCTGGCCATGACCTACCTGGCCGACCTGGAGGTCAGCACCATCGACGAGCTGCCGCCCGGGCGCACGCCCATCGTCACCAAGGTCTTCGCCGACACGCGCCGCGAGGAGGTCATCGAGCGCATCCGCGACGAGGTGGCCAAGGGCCGGCAGGTGTACTGGGTCTGCCCCCTGATCGACGAAACCGAGGCCACCGACGAGGCCGCCGATGTGGCCGCTGGCCGCAACAGCAACAAGCGCCCGCCGCTGGACCTCAGCAACGTCACCCACACCCACATCGAGCTCAGCGACGCCTTGCCAGGCTTCGGCGTGGGCCTGTTGCACGGGCGCTTGCCCGCCGCCGAGAAGGCCGAGGTGATGGACCGCTTCTCCAGCGGTGCGCTCAGCGTGCTGGTGGCCACCACCGTCATCGAGGTGGGCGTGGACGTGCCCAACGCCAGCCTGATGGTCATCGAGCACGCCGAGCGATTCGGCCTGAGCCAGCTGCACCAATTGCGCGGTCGGGTCGGGCGCGGCGCCGTGGCCAGCGTGTGCGTGTTGCTCTACGCCTCGCCGCTGTCGGACTCGGGCAAGCAGCGCCTGCGCGCCATGGCCGAGACCACCGACGGCTTCGAGATCTCGCGGCGCGACCTCGACATCCGCGGGCCCGGCGAGTTCATGGGCTCACGCCAATCGGGCGCGGCCTTGCTGCGCTTCGCCAATGTGGGCGACCTGGCCGAGGACGGAGGGGAGGGGCAGGCCATGCTGGCGCGCGTCCAGCAAGCTGCCGCCCTGATGCTCCAGCACCACCCGGCGGCCGCGCAGCGCCACATCCACCGATGGCTGGGGCAGAAGGCCGAGTACCTCAAGGCCTGACTTGCACCACAATGCCTTCCCATGACCTTGACTGAACTCCGCTACATCGTGGCCGTCGCCCGCGAGCGCCATTTCGGGCGCGCCGCCGAAGCCTGTTTCGTGTCCCAACCGACCCTGTCCGTGGCCGTCAAGAAGCTGGAAGAAGAGCTCGACGTCAAGCTCTTCGAGCGCGGCAGCAACGAAATCAGCGTCACGCCGCTGGGCGAGGAAATCATCCGCCAGGCCCAGTCGGTGCTGGAGCAGGCCCAGGCCATCAAGGAGATCGCCAAGCGCGGCAAGGACCCGCTGGCCGGTGCCCTGCGCCTGGGCGTGATCTACACCATCGGCCCCTACCTGCTGCCCGACCTCGTGCGTTCGTGCATCGAGCACGTGCCGCAGATGCCGCTGATGCTGCAGGAGAACTTCACCGTCAAGCTGCTGGAGATGCTGCGCGCCGGCGAGCTGGACTGCGCCATCCTGGCCGAGCCCTTCATCGACAGCAACTTGGCCATCGCGCCGCTCTACGACGAGCCCTTCCTTGTGGCCGTGCCGCGCAGCCACCACCTGGCTTCGCGCCAAGCGATCGGTGCCGAAGAGCTCAAGCGCGAGACCATGCTGCTGCTGGGCGCGGGCCATTGCTTCCGCGATCACGTGCTGGAGGTCTGCCCGGAGTTCGCGCGGTTCTCGAGCGACGCCGAAGGCATCCGCAAGAGCTTCGAGGGGTCTTCGCTGGAGACCATCAAACACATGGTGGCCGCTGGCATGGGCGTGACCGTGGTGCCCAGCCTGTCGGTGCCGAAAGAGCCGCACCCGCACCTGGTGCACATCCCCTTCGAGGAGCCGGCCCCCACGCGCCGCGTGGTGCTGGCCTGGCGGCGCAGCTTCACCCGCTACGAAGCGATCGCGGCCCTGCGCAACGCCATCTATGCCTGCCCGCTGGAGGGCGTCACCCGTTTGAGCAGTTGATGGCTCTGCCGATCAGGCCATGGGCGGCATGGGCGGTTCGCGGTCTTCCTGGCCCGGCTGCGGCGACTCGAAGCAGTCCACCGTGGTGAAGTACAGCGAGGCGTAGAAGGCGCCCGCCAGGCCCAGCGCACCGGCGAAGGCCAGGGCATTGGCCAGCACCGAGACAAAGGTCAGGCCCACTCCGATCAACAGGTCCCCTTGCAAGGACGAGTGCAGGATCTGCCCCGCCGACAGGGCGCCCACGCCGATGGCGCCCAGCACCGCCCCCACCCAGGCGCCCATCGGCGATTTCTGTCCCAGCACCAGCCG
>CAIQIL010000138.1 GCA_903871865.1 uncultured Burkholderiales bacterium | reverse complement strand
AGGCCGCCCTGTCCACCATCCTGGACCTGGAAGACTCAGTGGCCGTGGTGGACGCCGACGACAAGGTGCTGGCTTACAGCAACTGGTTGGGCATCTTGCAAGGCACCCTGACCGAGACCATCCACAAGGGCGACCAAACCTTTACCCGTGGCCTGAACCCCGACCGCGTGTACACCGGCGCCGACGGCAAAGCGGTCACGCTGCATGGCCGCTCGCTGATGTTTGTGCGCAATGTGGGCCACCTGATGACCAACCCGGCCATCCTGTGGGGCGCTGAGGGCCGTGAGATCCCCGAAGGCATCATGGACGCCGTGGTGACCACCACCATCGCCCTGCACGACCTGCAAGGCCATGGTGCCATCGACGGCCAGGCCATCCGCAACTCGCGCCAAGGCTCGGTCTACATCGTCAAGCCCAAGATGCACGGCCCGGCCGAAGTGGCCTTCGCCGCCGAGCTGTTCACCCGCGTGGAGCAGCTGCTGGGCCTGCCGGACAGCACCGTCAAGCTGGGCATCATGGACGAAGAGCGCCGCACCTCGGCCAACCTGAAGGCTTGCATCGCCGCCGCCCAAAGCCGCGTGGCCTTCATCAACACCGGCTTCCTGGACCGCACCGGCGACGAGATGCACACCGCCATGCTGGCCGGCCCGATGATGCGCAAGGGCGACATCAAGGGCAGCGACTGGATCGCCGCTTACGAACGCCGCAACGTGCTGATCGGTCTGCAATGTGGCCTGCGCGGCCGCGCCCAGATCGGCAAGGGCATGTGGGCCATGCCCGACCTGATGGCCGAGATGCTCAAGCAAAAGATCGGCCACCCCAAGGCCGGCGCCAACACCGCCTGGACGCCCTCGCCCACCGCCGCCACCCTGCACGCCACCCACTACCACCAGGTGAACGTGGCCACCGTGCAGCTGGAGATCGAGAAGTCGGGCGAAGAGCCGCAAAGCCTGATGGACAAGCTGCTGACCATCCCCGTGGCTGCACAAGCCAACTGGTCGGACGCCGAAAAGCAGCAGGAAGTGGACAACAACATCCAGGGCATCCTGGGTTACGTGGTGCGCTGGGTGGACCAGGGCGTGGGCTGCTCCAAGGTGCCTGACATCCACAACGTGGGCCTGATGGAAGACCGCGCCACGCTGCGCATCTCCAGCCAGCACGTGGCCAACTGGCTGCACCACGGCGTGGTGACCGAGGCCATGGTGCGTGACAGCTTCAACCGCATGGCCGCCGTGGTGGACGGCCAGAACGCGGGCGACGCCGCCTACAAGAGCCTGGTGGCCAACCCCAACGGCGCTGCTTTCCAGGCTGCGCTGGACCTGGTCTTCAAGGGCAAGGAGCAGCCCTCGGGTTACACCGAGCCGCTGCTGCACGCATGGCGCTTGAAGGTCAAGGCGGCTTGATGCAGATGGCTTGATGCTGCTGGTTTGACGTCGGCTTGAAGGCACCCTGCGGGGTGCCTTTTTCATGGACGCATCGCCAGCACGTCGTGTTTTGCATCGGCCAAATGGGTGGTCGATGGCGGATGTGCGCTCGGCTGTGACCACAAGGCGACACATCTATCGCATTCCGATACGCCCCAGCAAGGTGCAGACATAGAATCTGCCCGACGCTGAGTATCCGCGGATCAGGGAGGCGGAGCGACATCACATGGCGGCACAAGCCATGGTGGACAACCCACGTCACACATCCCAAGCTGCACCTTGCAGCCTGCGCCTCCCTGCGCCATCCAAGCACTCGCTTGTTGCGGGTACGAACGTCGATTCACCGTTCGCATACCCAATAAGGAGTTTTTGATGCAAAAGCTGGCTCTGTCCGCCGCACTGGTTTCCGTCGCTCTGCTGAGCGGCTGCGCTTCGATCCTCAACGAGAAGACCCAACAGGTCAACGTGTCCTCCTCCAACGGCAAGGCCATCAAGGGCTCCGTGGACGGCGTGCCTTTCACTGGCCCCAGCATCGTGTCGGTCCAGCGCCAAAAGGCCTCCAAGGTTTTCAACGTGGACACCGAGGGTTGCGCCAAGCAAACTGCTGTTGAAAACACCGTGGACCCCAAGTTCTTCATCAACATCCTGAGCGGCGGCGCCTTCGGCTCCACGACCGACTACTCCACCGACAAGATGTGGAAGTACGCCGACAACGTGGTGATCTCCTGCGGTCAGTGATGATCGGTCTGCAGCTCGTCTGCAAAGGAAGCGGCTTTCGGGCCGCTTTTTTTTCGTGGCTCCGCACCACACTCTGGCTGGCCTGCGCCTGGGGCCTCGTGCCCGCGCAAGCACAGACATCGCCCGAGCCTGTTGTCGATGTCAGCGCATGGCAGGCCCAGGCCGAACGCCAGGACCTGCACCGCGCAGAAACCTGGCAGGCCTTGCTGCACCTGCGCGATGGGCAAGCCCAGATCCTCGACGACAGCTTCCTGCTCAGCCTGCCCGGGTTTTCACCGCTACGTGAACTCAAGGCAACGCTGGCCCACCTGTACGGCCCGCAATCGGCGCAAGCGGTGTGCCGCTTCCCGGCCCGCTACCTCTGGCTGCAGCGCACGCTGAACCTGCCACAGCTGTCGCTGGCCCACTGCCAGACGCTGCAGGAGTTCTTCACCAAGGCACCGGCAGATCGCATCAGCCTGGCGTTTGCCTCCGAGAACCTCAGCCAGCCCTCCAGCATGATGGGGCACCTGTTTTTGAAGGTGGCTGGCCAGCGACCCGACGGCACCGAGGCGGCCCATGCCATCGCCTTCTTCACCGACGCGGCCACGGCCAACCTGCCCAAGCTGTTCTACGACAGCATGGTGGTGGGCAAGCAGGGCTACTTCGTACTGACGCCCTTCCATGACGAGGTCCAGCTCTACGCGGTCGATGAGCAGCGCTCGCTCTGGGAATACGAGCTGCAGCTCGACGCCTTCTCGCGCCAGCTCATGCAGGCGCACATGCACGAGCTGCGCCAAACCCGCATCACTTACTTCTTCCAGGACTACAACTGCGCCACCCTGGTCAAGCACATCGTGGCCCTGGCCGCGCCGCAGATGCTGGACGGACGCGAATGGTGGACGACGCCCAAGGGCGTGGTGCAGCGCGCCCAGGCGGTGGGGCTGGTGGCCAGCAGCACGGTCACGACGCCCTCGCGCTGGCGCGTGCGCACCTTGCGTGACGGTCTGCCTGCATCCCAGGTGGACCAGGTGAAAGTGCAAGTCGAGCAACGGGCCCTGCCCGAAGCCGCCACCACCACCACCGACGTCCAGCAAGGCTTCCTGGCACTGGAGCTGGCACGGGCCTACAACAGCCACCTGCTGGAGCAAAAGCGCATCGCGCGCAGCGATTGGCAGGCGTATGCCACGCAGCTCGATGAGGTCCGCCAGCGCGACTACGCCGGTCTGGAGCTGCGCACCGACGAGCGAAAGAACCCCGTCAACGCACCGCCGGAGCGGCAAATCAGCCTGGGCTGGCAGCGCTCGGGCGGCGCCCAGCACCTGCGGCTGGGCCTGCAGCCGGTGTCGCACGCGCTGGTCGATGACAACCGGCAGCTGTTCAGCGAAAGCGAACTGCGCCTGTTCGACAGCGCCTGGCTGGTGAACGCCCAGAACGGGCGCGTCCAGTTGGACCACTTCACCCTGTACGCGGTGGAATCGCTGCTGCCGCGCGAGGCCATGACGGGCGGATTGTCCGGCCGCTTCAAGATCGGCGTGGAGCGCCAACCCCAACTGCGCAGCCCCGACAAGAAGGCGCTGCTCATCGAGGGTGCGGGCGGCTACACCTGGCGCCTGAGCGACGACCTCGACGCCTTCGCGCTGCTGGGGGGCGGCTGGGGCTACCGCCAGCAAGGCTACTTGTACGCCATGCCCAGCGTGGGCATGGTGGTGCGCGAAGTGTTCGACATGAAAACGGTGCTGCGCCTGAGCCAGATCTCACGCCCGCTGGGCCAGCAGCACAGCAGCCAGGAGCTGAGCCTCAGCCAGGTCAAGTACCTGGACGCCCAGCACAGCCTGCTGCTGGAATGGCGCCGAATCTGGCAACAGGGCCGCGGGGCCAACGAAGGCATGGTGGTGATCAAGCGCCTGTTCTGACGCCCCGTCGTGCGCCATGAAAAAGGCACCCCGAGGGTGCCTTTGTTGTGCAGATCTGACCCGGGCTCAGAACTCGTACTGAGCGCCAGCGCTGAACATGCGCACGGCATAGCTCTCGCCGCTGTACTCGGCCGAGGTGAAGTCGGCAGCAGCGACGGCCTTGAGGTTGCGGCTGAGCGCGTACTCCAGGCCCAAGCCGAAGTACACCTTCGTGGAGCTTTCGGTGCGCGAAGCCCCACCGACGCGCAGCTTCGTGTCCATCGTGCCAAAGCCCAGGCGGCCCACGCCGGTCAGCTCGCGGGTGAAGTCATGGCGCAAAGCGGCGTTCAGCACAAAGCCGGTCACCTCCTGCGAACCACCCACGAGGAACGCATTGAACTTGCTTTTGCCGAAATCGATGTAGGACGCTTCCAGCGCAACCACGCGGTTGAGTCGGTAACCCACGGTGCCTTTGAATCCCATGTCGGAGGCGTCGCAGTTGGCGACGTTGGCCGGGCAGTCGACGTGCGTCAGGCCGAGCGCGCCACCCACGTACACCTGGGCCGAGGCGCCACCCATCGCGGCGAGCAGCAAGCCGGCCAGTGCCATCTTCTTCATGTGAATCTCCTTGGTTTTTGGGTGAGCCTCACCCGAAAGAACGACGAATTTAACGCGAAGCGGTTCGGCCCCCACCCCTCAAGGCAGCGCAGGGTTTTCCCGCAATGTGTGACAGGTCGGCAACATCTGCGGGCGTCACCGGGCCAGGAAGGACTGCACCGCTGCCACGGTCGCGGCCGGGTCTTCCTCGTGGGGCACGTGGCCCAAGCCATCGAACACCACCAGGCGGCTGCCGGCGATGTCGCGCTGGAAATGGTCGGCGTTGTCCGGCGGGATGAGCCTGTCCTGGCCGCCCCAGAGGATGAGCGTGGGCTGCTTGACCGAGGGGATTTGCGCGGCGTACTGCCCACCGGGGCTCTGCCGGAAGCGCTCGCCCAGGGCGTGGCGGTTGCCAGCGCGCAAGGTGAGTTCGAAGTAGCGGTCGATGAGTTCGGGCGTGATGCGGCTGGGGTCGCCGTAAACGTTGCGCACGCTGGATTCGATCATGCTGCGCGGCAAGACGTTCTCCATCACCGGGCGCAACCATGGGATCTGCGCGACCTTGAAGCCGATCGGCACGGATGTCGGGTCATAGGGGTAGCCGGCCGCATCGACCAGCACCAGCTTGCTGACACGCTCGGGGTGGTCCACCGCCAGCTTCCAGGCCAGGCCGCCGCCGAAGGAGTTGCCCGCCACCACGGCCTGCTTCACGCCGAGCTGGTCGAGCAGGGCCACGAGGAAGTCCACGTAGTGCGTGAGCTGGTAGTTGCCATCGGGCATCGGGCCCGTCAGGCCGAAGCCGGGCAGGTCCATGCGGATGACGCGGCGCTGGCCTTTCAGGGCCTTGGCCCAGCCGTCCCAGGTGTGCAGGCTGGCCGAGGTGCCGTGCAGCAGCACGATGGGTTGGGGGTCGTTGCGCGGACCTTCATCGCGCAGGTGCACCTGCATGCCCATGAGGCCCACGAATTGCGAAGGCGGCGGGGCCCAGCGGGCCTTGAGGCTGTCCACGTCGCGGTCGGGCGCCCAGGCGCGCACCACGCCGAAACCCACCAGCAACAGCAAGGCAAGCATCAGCCCGCCCAGCACCTTCAACGCTGTCTTCATCTTTGTGTCCCTTGCTTGTGTCCATCGATGGCCGATCGGCACATGCCGCGCTCAGCCACGGCCATTGTGTGGGACACATGCGGGCTTGCGCACCGACAGTGCCAGGCAAAGTCGGCCAGCACAGATCAGCGGTAACTCAACAGGGAAGGATTCGCGCCTTCGACGTGGGCATGCTCGTTGATGGACACCAAATGCAGCCCGTCACGGCCCACCAAAATCTTCGTGATGCCGGCGTTGGCCAGCGTCCAGTTGATGGTGAAGGCCTGGGTGTCGTGCAGGCCCAGCAAGTGGGCACAGACCACGCTGATGAAGCCGCCCGAGGTGAACACCGCGGCCTGGCCCTTGGCCGGCGTCAGCTGCACCAGCTCCTCCAGCGTGGACACGCAGCGCAGCTTGAACACCGACCAGGGCTCGCTGTACTCGGCGTCGTGGTTGCCACCGACCCAGCGCGAGACCGCGTCCTGGAAAAAGGTCTGGAAGGCACGGCGCGGGTCACCGCTGGCGGCCATCTCCGACATCATCAAGGCCTTGTCGGCGTAGCGTGGCTGGGCCACCTCGATGACGTTCTCGTGGTCGAACTCGTTGACGCCCGCGTGGATGCGCATCTGCACGTCCAGCGCCATGGCCGACAAGGCCGCGCGGGCCGTGTCCTGGTGGCGCTGCATGGTGCCGCTGACCACCACCTCCGGGCTCACGCCGCGGGCCTTCAGCGCCTGCCCGACGGCGTGACCTTGCTGATGCCCCAGGGCCGAGAGCTCGTCGTAGTTCTGGCTGCCAAACGACGCCTGGCCATGGCGGATGAGGTAGAGCGCGCCCATGTCGATGTGCTTTCTGCCGTGCGCCTTACTTGCTGCCGTACTTCATCAACTCCAGGCGGGCGATCATGCCCTTGTGCACCTCGTCCGGGCCGTCGGCCAGGCGCAGGCTGCGCGCCTGGTTGAAGAAGGCCGTCAGCGGAGTGTCGTGCGAGACGCCCATGCCGCCGTGGATCTGGATGGCGAAGTCCACCACCTGCTGCAGCACGTTGGGCGCCACGACCTTGATGGCCGAGACGTCGGTCAGCGCGCCCATCACGCCCACGGTGTCGATCTTCCAGGCGGCTTGCAGGGTCAGCAGGCGGGCCTGGTCGATGGCCAGGCGGCATTCGGCGATGCGCTCGCGGTTGCCACCCAGGTTGATGAGCGGCTTGCCGAAAGCCACGCGCTTCAAGCCACGCTCGATGGCCAGCTCCAGCGACTTCTCGGCCGCGCCCAGCATGCGCATGCAGTGGTGGATGCGGCCTGGGCCCAGGCGACCCTGGGCGATCTCGAAGCCGCGGCCCGGGCCGGCGATGACGTTGGACAGCGGCAGGCGCACGTTGGTGAAGTGCACCTCGCCGTGGCCGTGGGGCTCGTCGTACTCGCCGAACACCGGCAGCATGCGCTGGATCTCGACGCCCGGGGTGTCCATCGGCACCAGCACCATCGAGTGCTGGCTGTGGCGGCCAGAGTCAGGGTTGGGCGTGGCGGCCATGAAGATGCCGATCTTGCAGCGCGGATCACCGACGCCAGACGACCACCACTTCTTGCCGTTGAGCACGATGTGATCGCCCTCGACGACGGCGGTGGCGGCCATGTTGGTGGCGT
>CAIQIL010000137.1 GCA_903871865.1 uncultured Burkholderiales bacterium | reverse complement strand
GTTGATGGTGATCCCGACGGTGCTGATCCGGCTTCGCCTGATGCTGCCCACGGAGCACCCGCGCAGCCGGGAGTCGTTGGACGGCTTCATGATCGGTGCGCTGGCGGCACTGTGTTTCAGTGCGGCGGCGACGTTGACCCGGCTGGCGCCGCAGGTCACCACCGGCCTCATCGCCCATGTCCGGCCCATCAAGGGCCTGGTGGTCGAGGCGGTGCTGTGCGGCACACCCGAAGACCCCAGCCGTGGTGTTTTGTCCAGCGTGCCGCGCGGCGTGCCCCTCATCGACTGCAGCACCATCGACCCGGCCACCGTGCAGCGCCTGGCCCAGCTGGCCGCGGCGCAAGGCAACCCGCTGGCCGATGCGCCGGTGTCGGGCGGCACGGGCGGCGCGGCCGCCGGCACGCTGACCTTCATGGTGGGCGCCACGCCCGAGCTGTTCGCGCAGGTGCAGCCGGTGCTGCAGGGCATGGGCCAAAACATCGTGCACTGCGGCGCCACCGGCACGGGCCAGGTCGCCAAGATCTGCAACAACCTCCTGCTGGCCATCTCCATGATCGGCGTGGCCGAGGCCATGAGCCTGGGCGCGGCACTCGGCATCGACCCGCAGGTGCTGGCAGGCATCGTCAACACCTCCTCGGGCCGCTGCTGGAGTGCCGACACCTACAACCCTTACCCCGGTGTGCTGCCGAACGCGCCTGCCTCGCGCGGCTACAGCGGCGGCTTCGGCGTGGACCTCATGCGCAAGGACCTGGGCCTGGCCAACGACGCCGCCCGCCAGGTGCACCAGCCCCTGCCGCTGGGCGCGCAGGCCTTGCAGCTCTATGAGCTGTGGAGCCGCCAGGGCCACGGCCAGCTCGATTTTTCGTCCATCATCTTGCTGTTGCAGGGCCAGCGCCCCGCCTGACTCCCACCGACAACGCACACACCATGATCGAACTGAACACCGATGGCAGCGTGGCCACCGTCACGCTGAACCGCCCGCCCGCCAACGCCTTCAGCCGCGACGGCCTGCTGCAGCTGCGCGACACCGTCCGCCAGCTGGAGGCCAACCCCGCCGTGCGCGCCCTGGTCATCACCGGCACCGGGCCCAAATTCTTCAGCGCCGGCGCCGACCTCCACACCTTCGCCAGTGGCGACAAGGCCGCCGCGCTGGACATGATCTCCGCCTTCGGCCAGGCCTTCGAGACGCTGGCCAACACGCCCCTGGTCACCGTGGCCGCGCTGAACGGCTACGCCATGGGCGGCGGCCTGGAGTGCGCCCTGGCTTGCGACATCCGCATCGCCGAAGCGCACGCGCAGATGGCCTTGCCCGAAGCCGGCGTGGGCCTGCTGCCCGGTGGCACCGGCACGCAGACGCTGGCCTGGCTGGTCGGTGAAGGTTGGGCCAAGCGCATGATCCTGACGGGCGAGCGCGTGGACGCCGCCACGGCCCTGCGCATCGGCCTGGTCGAAGAGGTGGTGCCGGGCGAAGCAGGCCAAGGCCTGGCCCTGGCCAAGGCGCTGGAGATCGCGCAACGCGTGGGCAAGCAAAGCCCCGACAGCGTGCGCGCCTGCAAGCAGCTCATCCACGCCGCGCGCAACGGCGTGCCCCGCGGGGCCGCGCTGGCGCAGGAACGCGAAGCCTTCGTCGAGCTGTTCAACGGGGCCAACCAGCGCGAAGGCGTCAACGCCTTCCTGGAAAAGCGCGCGCCGACCTGGCAATGAGGGCCGCCATGAGGCCCCTGACGGTCCAGCCCCCCAGGGAGGCGCCATGCTGTGGCAAGCCCTGAGCTCGGTGCGCGACCTGGGCCGGCTGGAGACCATCGCGTCCGTGCTGATCCGCCATGGCTTTGGCGACCTGGTGCGGCGCATGGGCCTGGCCGATGCCCTGGAGAAGGCCGGCCACGCCCTGCACTGGGACGACGCCCAGGCCTACGCCCACATGCCCCCGCCGCAGCGCGTGCGCCGCGCGCTGGAGGACCTCGGCCCGACCTTCGTCAAGCTCGGCCAGATCCTGTCGACGCGGGTGGACCAGTTCGAGCCCGACTGGATCGCCGAATTCAGCCAGCTGCAGGACCACGCACCCGCCTGCGCCTGGGCCGAGGTGCACGCCCAGCTCTGCGAAGACCTGGGCGCGCCGCCTGAAACCGCCTTCGCGCACTTCGACCCCGAGCCCCTGGCCGCGGGCTCCATCGCGCAAGTGCACCGCGCGCGCCTGGCCGATGGCACCGAGGTGGTCGTCAAGGTGCGCCGCCCGGGCATCGTGCCGCTCATCGAGGCCGACCTGCGCTGGCTGGCCCGCCTGGCCGAGATGGCCGAAGCCGACAGCCCCGAGCTGCGCGCCTTCCGCCCGCGCGAGGTGGTCAAGCAGTTCGCGCGCTCGCTGAGGCGCGAGCTGGACCTGTCCACCGAAGGCCGCCAGGCCGAGCGCATCGCCGCCAATTTCACGCACTACCGCGATGGCGATTCCCCCGCGCCCATCGAGGGCGTGGTGCCCGAGCCGCCCATCGTCATCCCGCGCATCCACTGGCCCTGGACCCGCGAGCGCGTCTGCGTGCAGGACTTCGTGCAGGGCCTGTCGGGCCACGACATGGCGGCCCTCACCGCCGCCGGCCTGGACCGCCAGCGCCTGGCCCGACGCGGTGCCAGCGCCGTGCTGAAGATGATCGTGGAAGACGGGCTCTTCCACGCTGACCCGCACGCCGGCAACGTTTTCTACCTGCCGGGCGACCGCATCGCCTTCATCGATTTCGGCATGGTCGGGCGCCTCACCCCGCGCCGGCGCGACCAGCTCATCCGCCTGCTGCTGGGCCTGGTGCAGCGCGACGCGCACACCGTGGCCGACGTGATGCTGGACTGGGCCGGTGAAGACCCACAAGACGCCGTCACCGACGAGGACGGCCTGGTCGGCGACCTCGAAGCCTTCGTGGACCAGTACCACGGCCTGACGCTGCAGCAAATCCAGCTGCCGGCCATGCTCTCGGAGATGGTCGGCATCCTGCGCCTGCACCACCTCAGCCTGCCGCCCGACCTGTCGCTGCTGTTCAAGGCCTTCGTCACCCTGGAAGGCATGGGCCGCGAGCTGGACCCGGCCTTCAACATGGTCGATGTGGCCCTGCCGCTGCTGAAGGCGGCCATGCGCAAGCGCTACGCCCCCAAAGCCTTGCTGCAGCGCGGTTGGCGCTCGGTGGACGAGGCCCTGTCCCTGCTGGGCGGGCTGCCGCAGGACCTCTCCCGCCTCGTCAAGGCCGCGCGCCGCGGCCGGCTGGAGATCCACATCGACATCGCCAACCTGACGCGCGTGGGCCACCTGCTCGAATCGGCCATGAACCGCCTCGTGGTCGGCCTGGTGGTGGCGGCGCTCATCGTCGGTTCGTCCATCGTCATGACGGTGCAGGGCGGGCCCACGCTGTGGGGCTTGCCCCTCTTCGGCCTGCTGGGCTTCGTCGCCGCGCTGCTGGGCAGCCTGTGGCTTGTGGGCTCGATTGCCCGCAGCAACCGGCGCGAGTGAGGGCGGGGCGCAGCGGTGCGCCGCCCATCCCGGGCCATGCGCCGCCCAAATTCACTCGCGCACAAGCCGCGGCAGGTGGCGCGCGCGTGAACTTGGCTTGGCGACGGAGCCAGGCACTCGGGCGATGCGGCTGAGCTGTCTTGCGCGCCGCACAAAACCACTGGCGCACGACGCCAAACAGGCGGCGGCTGGCTCAGATGGACTTGTCCGCCGAGTTCACATGCCTGACACGCCGCTCACAACGGGCGGCAACCCGCACAAAACGGCTTGCGCACGGCTCGGTGGGTGCAGCGCGTGGCTCAACGCCGCACCGCGGCGGCAGACGTGCCCACAGACGCGCCGGGTGGCCGCGGCACCGGCCAGGGTGTGCCGTCCACATCGGTGCGCACGGCCTCGGTGTGCCACTGGCGCACGCCCTCGCGGCCCACGGTCATGAACAGCATCCAGCCGGTGCGGTTGTCCAGGCTGCTGAAGCCGTCGAAGACGAAGTTGCCCAGGCTGTAGACGATGGGTTTGCCGCGGTAGGTCTCGGTGTCCTGCACCACGTGCGGGTGCGTGCCGACCACGGCATCGGCGCCCGCGTCGATCATCAGCCGCGCGAGCTGGCGCTGGCGGGCGTTGGCCAGGGGTTCGTGCTCCTGGCCCCAATGCATGAAGGGGATGACGATGTCGGCGCCGTGCACGCTGCGCGCGCGGCGGATGTCATCGACCACCTGCTCGTCTTCGCTCCAGGCCACGCCGGGGTGGTCGTGGCCGGCCTCGAAGTGGCGCGGGAAGAACTCGTCGTAGCCCAGCAGCGCGATCTTGAGGCCGTCGCGCACGATGAGGTGCGGCGCGTGTGCCGAGGCCAGGTCGCGGCCACCGCCGATGTGCGGCAGGCCGGCGGCGTCCAGGCGCTGCAGCATCTCGGCAAAAGCCACGCGGCCGAAATCGCCCGAGTGGTTGTTGGCCACGGACACCACATCGACATGCCGCTTGAGCACGCCCAGCGCGCGCGGGTCGGCGCGGAAGGTCCAGGGCTTGTCGAAGGCCTTGCCGCCGCGGGCCACCACGCACTCCAGGTTGGCGATGCGCACATCGGCCTGCTTCAGCCGCGCGGCCACCGGCGCGAAGGGGTCGCCACCGCGGGCGATCAGGCGGCCCGGTCCGTCGGCCAGCATCACATCGCCCAGGAAGACGAGGCGCACGGCGGGGCTGGCATCGGGGCTGGAAGCGTCTGGCATCTGCGCCGGCTGCGGGGGTGCTGGGATGTGTGCCTGTGACTGCGCTTGGGTTGGCGGCTGGCTTGGCACGGGTGGCTGCGGCGCCGGCACGGCCACCGCGCCATCGTCCTGGCGCAAGGCACAGCCATAGACCAGCTCGCGGCCCAGCACGCTGGAATGCACGTGCTGCCAGCCCGTCAAGGCCGGCACCTGCGTGCCCGTGGCGAACGGGGCCGACAGGCGCTGCTGGTGGACCAGCGCCGGTGCGCCCTCGGCTTCGAGGTCGTAGGCGTAGAGGCTGATTTGCGTGATGTGCTCAGGTGTGCGCTCGGGTGTGCCGCGCGCCACGGCCTTGAAGGCGAAGCGCTGGTCGATGTCCACGCTCGGCACGCGCAAAGGCTCGTCCGTGGGGCGGGCGTCCACCTGCACCGTCTGGCTGGCGTAGCGCACCTCGCAGTGCACGTGCTCTGCGGCCGCGGCCAGGCTGCCCACCCCGGCCAAAGCCATGGCCACCACCCACACTTTGCTCACTCGACACGCCATGCCATCCCCGCTTGCCACATGAAAAAAGGGCCCGCCACGCATGACGGACCCTGTGCAGTTTGCCACCGGGCGGGCGACCCAGGCCCGGTGACGCGTGCCCCTCAGCGGCAAGGGCTTCAACGCTGCGCCATGCGCGCCATCGCCTGCTCGCCGGCCAGCGCGCCGATGCCGGCACCCGTGCCCTGTGCCTTGCCAGCGCCGGTCCCCAGCGCCTTGCCGGTGCACTTGCCGAACACGTAGTCGGCCTCGTTCACCTTGCGGGTCTCCAGCCAGTAGCGCCAGGTGCTCTTGGGCCAGATGGCGAAGTTGATGCCGTCGGCCGTCTGGTACCAGCTCTTGCAACCCGAGCTCCACACCGTGCCCTGCAGGGCCTGCGTCATCTCGCCCAGGAAGCGCGTCATGGCCTCGGGCTTGACGTCGATGTAGTCGGCGCCCTTTTGCTTGACCAGCTTCATGCAGTCAATGATGTAGTTCACCTGCGCCTCGATCATGAAGATGATGGAGTTGTGGCCCAGGCCCGTGTGCGGCCCCACCAGCTGGTACATGTTGGGGTAGTTGGCCGTGGTGATGCCGCAGTAGCTGGTCGGGCTGACCTTCCAGTCCTCCTGCACCGTGTGGCCACGCAAGCCGCGCAGTTCGAAGCTCTTCATGTAGATGCGCGGGTCCACGATGAAGCCCGTGCCCAGGATGATGCAGTCCAGCTTGCGCTCCTTGCCATCCTTCGTGACGATGCCGTCGGGCGTGACCTCGCGCACGGCGTCCGTCACCAACTCCACGTTCTGGCGGTTGAAGGTGGGGTACCACTTGTTGGAGATCAGGATGCGCTTGCAACCCAGGGTGTAGTCGGGCGTGAGCTTCTTGACCAGCGCCGGGTCCTTCACCTGGTAGCTGATGAATTTCTTCAACGCGGCTTCACCGATCTTGGCCATCCAGGGGTTGAGGATGGGCCACAGGCGGGACTCGTTGGTCCAGTAGCAGCGCCAGCGGTGCAGCGTGCGCGTGAAGGGCAGGGCCTTGAAGAGGAACTTGCGCAGGCCGGAGTAGCTGCGCTCGTCGCGCGGGATGACCCAGGCCGGCGTGCGCTGGAAGACGTGCAGCTGCTTCACATCGGGCGCGATCTCCGGCACGTACTGGATGGCCGAGCCACCCGTGCCGATCGAGGCCACGCGCTTGCCCTTGAGGTCGTAGCCGTGGTCCCACTGGGCCGAGTGCATGACCTTGCCCTGGAAGTCTTTCAAGCCGGGGATGTCGGGGATGGCCGGCACGTGCAGCGGGCCCGAAGCCAGCACCCAGTGGCGCGCCATGATGGTTTCGCCACCGGCGGTCTTGATGACCCAGCGGCCCGTGCCCTCGTTGAACACCGCGCTCACCACTTCCTGGTTGAAGTGGATGTGCGGGCGCAGCTTGTGCTTCTTGACCGTGTCCAGGATGTACTGTTGGATCTCGTGCCAGGGAGCGTAGCGCTTGGTCCAGTCGGACTTGGTCTCGAAGGAGTACGAGTACATGTGCGACTGCACGTCGCAGGCGGCGCCGGGGTAGTGGTTGTCGCGCCAGGCGCCGCCAACCTCCTTGGCCTTCTCCAGGATGAGGAAGTCGTGGATGCCGTTCTTTTGCAGCTGGATGGCCATGCACAGGCCGCCGAAACCGGCGCCCGCGATGGCGACTTCGACTTCGCGCACGTTCGTGGAAGGGGTGATGGGATCGCTCATGTCGGCACCTGTTTGTTCGAGGTTGAGGGGTGCGCCGCCTGTGTGAACCTGAGCAGATGCCGGTTCGGCGGCTTGTCTCCGTGTGCCCCCATGGTGCGAGCCGAGTGCCGCCGTCACCATGTTAGATTCGCCCAATGATTGATCGTTTCGGCCAGATCGGGCCCTCACCGTGGCCGTTTGACCAGCTCCAACCGTTTGGATTGACCTGCATCAAATGAGCACACGCTCCATCCTCGGCCTCATCTACCTGGTGCAGGGCCTGCAGCAACTCGGCGAAGACCCACAGCCCGTGCTGGCCCGCCACGGCCTGAGCCTGGACCGGCTCGACCCCACCACGCGCATCGACCGCAGCCGCGAGTTGCGCATCTACGCCGACCTGGCCGAGGCCCTCCGCGACCCGCTGGTCGGCCTCAAGCTCGGCGGCTTCTACGGCCTGGCCGGCTATGGCCCCCTGGTGATGCTGCTGATGACCTGCGGCACCGCCTACGACGCCCTGCAGACCGGCATCCGCTACCAGCGCCTGACCTACATCTTCGGCACCCTGAGCTTCGAGCCCGGCGAACAGCTCAGCGCCCTGGTGCTCACGCCGATGGCGATGGAGGCGCGCGCCTTCCGCTTCCGCGTCGATGGCGAGGTCTCGGGCACCTACAAGCTGGTGCGCGACATGCAGGTCTCGCTGGGCCTGGACATCCACGCCGAGCGCATCGACATGCCCTACCCGCGCCCGCCCGAAGCCGCCGCTTACGAGCAGTACTTCGGCTGCCCGGTGAGCTTTGGCCACACCCAGGCGCGTTTCTGGATCCGCAACGAACACCTGCGCCTGCGCCTGCCCTCGGCAGACCCCAACGCGCACGGCATGTACC
>CAIQIL010000136.1 GCA_903871865.1 uncultured Burkholderiales bacterium | reverse complement strand
GGCGTGAGCGCCAGTGACCTGTCGGCACTGCTGCCCAACCTGAGCCAGTTCAACAGCAGCACCCACGACCTCGGGTTCATGAGGGCTTGAGTGGCTTGTTGACCGAGCCGCCCACCCGCTTGGGACAGATGCGCTCGTAGTAGGTCATGGGCATCGGCGCCAATGGGCGCTTGCCCAAGTGCGCATATTCGGCGTCGTACGGGATCTGAACCTGTGCCATGCGGTAGCAGCGACGGAACTCGCTGGACATGGCCAGTTCCTTGTCGCCCAGAAATTGCGACTGCTCGGCCACTTGCCCCTCGGCCCACCCCAGCATGATCACATCGGGCTCGCGCGACAGCACATACACCCCGTCGCCCTTCATGTGGCCAGGCAGGCGTTGCATGGGCTGGTCCAGCGTCGCCATCACACGGCGAGCGATGTGCCGATCGTTGAGGCCCAGCATGTCGATGAAGCGCAGCTCTGGTGCGAAGTACGCGGGCGCACCCGCCGTGTTCAGCGCCACCAGCGTGCCTGCCGGCCAGTGCGCCGCCAAGTGCTGCCCCACCAGTTGCCCCGCCCAGGCAGCGCTGTCACGCCGCAGCGCGGGCCTCAGCAAAGGAGACACCAGGCAGGCAATCAACAGCCACCACAGAATCTGTTGTGCGCGGCGCTCGGGTTGAGGCACCCACCACAAGCGCGTGACGCACACGGCCAGCAAAGGCAAGGCCGGCACCACGAAGCGCCCGGCCGCCATGTGGTCACCACCGACCCACCACAGACCTGCCACGAACAAACCCACCCCGGCGGCAGAGCGCAACACCCAGGGGTCACGCCAAGCGGCGCGCATGTGCCACAGCAGCACAGGCACCCCGAGCAAGGCCGGCACATCGGGCACCGTGCGCATCAGGTAAAGCCCACCGGTTTGCAAACGATGGAGCACCGCGATGCCATGCACCTTGGCGTAGTAGGTGTTGGGCGCCACATCGCCATACAGCGACCAGCGGGCCCACAGCAACAGGCCTTGGGCCAGGGCCATGGGGATGAGGATGGCGGCCACCGACGGGGCCCATCGCAAGGCCCAGGTCTGCCATGTGTGCACACCGGAACCCTTGCCGGGACGCTCGGTCCAGAGGCCCGCCGCCAAGGCGCCCAGGAGCAGCAAAAGCGTGTCAGGGCGGGTCGCGACCGCGAGGGCCATGCACACCCCCACGGGCACACAGGCCCAGCCCGATGGGTGAACAGCTTGCCCCTGGCGCAGCGTGGCCCGGGTCCAGAACATCCAGGCCAGGCTGACCCATGCGCTGGCGAGCGGGGCCTCCAACGCCCCCCAGACCCAGATGGCCAAAGGCGCAGAGCCCACCAGCACCGCCATGCCCGCCAAGCACGGCCACAGGTGCTGCGGGCTGAGCTGACGCAGCGTCAGCCACCCACTGCCCAGCACCACGGCGTAGGCCACGAAGTTCACGGCATGCGCGGCCTCAGGCAAGCTCCAACCGAAAGCCTGCCCCCACCATGCCACACCGCTGACCAACAGCAGGTGCAACACACTGGTGAAGCCCTCCACCCACTCACCTGGGTTCCAGACCGCTTGCCCCAGGGTCAGCAGGTGACGCACATACCGCAATTCGATGAAAGCGTCGTCGTGGAAAAACAGCCGCTGTCGCCAGAGGTTCCAGGCTGCCATGCCAATGAGCGCCGTGACCCAGGCCAAGTGCGGCGTGGACGCCGTTCGCCACCACGTGGGCGCGACAGCCTCAGCGGCAGTTGGGGGCGGGGGTGCGACCAGGTCCGCACCGTGAACAGGCCCGGCAGGCGCCGGTTCCCAATCTGAATCCTGATCGGTCCAATCTGCCATGGCAACGCCGCGGCCGCCTCACGGCGACCGCCCTCCCTCGAATGTTTTGTATTCGCTGGATGTTATGCGCAATGGGTTCGGAAGCGATCAGGCACCCCCCAATGCAGGGAGATGGTTGTCCCGCATGGACGCCATCGGCAGGCGCTGCGGCTCAAGCCAGCTGGTCGATGGCCTGGTCCAGGGTGGTCAGGAAGGGCCGCACGTCCACCGGCTTGGTGACGTAGGCCAGGAAGCCCCGGGCCTGGGCTTCGCGGATCGTTCCGGGCATGGCGTCGGCCGACAAGGCGATGCGCGGGATGCCGGCGGTGCAGGCGTCGCGGTCGAGGCTGCTGGCCAGATCGAGCCCGGACATGTCGCCCAGCTGCATGTCGATGAGCATGAGGTCAGGCCGGCGCTGGGCCACGTGCTTGAGCGCCTCCGCGCCGGAGCGGGCCACCCGCAAGGCGCAGGCCGGGCGCAGCTCCAGGATGCTCGTCAGCAGGGCGATGTTGACCTCGTTGTCTTCCACGCAGAGGATGTCCACCGGGCGCTGTGTCGCCTGCGCCTTGGCTGCATCGCCCTGATCGCCCTGATCGTCATCGGCGCACCGCCCCAGCAGCTCCCCGCCCCCTGCCGCAGAGACGGATGTGGCCGTGGATGCAGCGCCCCCCGCCTGGCCCTCCCGCACCGGCCAAGCCGCCAAGGGTGCGGCCACCTGCTGCGACTCGGCACGTGGCAGGAACACCGACACCTCGGTGCCCTCACCGGGCACGCTGCGCAGGCTCAAGCGTCCGCCCATCAACTGCACCAGGCGCTGCACGATGACCATGCCGATGCCCGAGCCGTCGATGTCGCTCGTCTCGGCGCCCAGGCGGTTGAAGGGCTCGAAGAGGTGCGCTTGCTGCTCCGGCGTCATGCCATGCCCGTTGTCGCGCACGCTCAGGCAGACCTCGTTGCCCACCAGCGATGCGGCCAGCCAGACGTCGCCGCCCGGTCGGTTGTACTTGATGGCATTGGTCATCAGGTTGACCAGCACCTGCTGCAGTCGCAGCATGTCGGCACGCACGGTCAAGGGGCCTTCGGGCAGGTCGGGCCAGATCGGTCGGTGCAGGGTCACGCGGTGGGCGTGGGCGGTGGACACCACCAGGCTGTGCACCTCGTCGAACACACCGCGCACGCCCATCGCACCGATGTGCAGCGCCATGTGCCCGGCCTCGATGCGGGAGAGGTCCAGCACGTCGTTGACCAGGGCCAGCAGGTGGCGCCCGGCGCGCTCCAGCACATCGACGCGCTCCCACTGCTCAGCGCCCAGGGGCTCGGCGGTGCTCATCTTGAGCAGCTGCGCGAAACCGAGGATGGCATTGAGCGGCGTGCGCAACTCGTGGCTCATGCGCGAGAGGAACTCGGACTTGACCTCGCTGGCCTGCTCCGCGGCGCGTGCCTGCACGAGGGCTTCCTGGTAGAGCTTTTGCTCGGTGATGTCGTGCTGGTAGCCGAAGCGCGCGTGCCGGCCGGTGGACTGCAGCGCCGAGCAGGCCCGGCCCGCGACGTGGCGCACGCCCTTGCGGGGCAAGACCACGCGGTATTCGAAGGTGGTGTCGGCGTTGGTGCGCAGGGCGTTGGCGACGATGGCCTGGAAGCGCTCTTTGTCGTCGGGGTGAACGCGGTCGAAGATGCGGCGGAAGTCGGCCTCGACCTCTTCGGGCTCGTACTCCAGCAGCTCGCGCACGGCCTCGCTCACGAAGGTGACGTGGGGCACGCCCTGCTCGTCGGCATCGAGCTTGTAGAACACGCCGGGCAGGTGCAGGCGCAGGCTGTCGAGCAAGCCGGCGGCATCGCTGTGCGCGATCTCACGGCGCTTGCGGGCGTCGATGTCCTGCAGCACGTGCAGGGTCTGCGCGCCCATCGCCTGGGTGCGGTGCGAGAACCATCGCCAGCTGCCATCGGCCATGCGCCAGCGGCGGTCGGCATCGCCAGCCCCCTGGCCCGAACCACCACCGCGGTCGTCCGGGTGAACCAGGTCTTGCCAAGGGCCCGCGCCGAAGCCCGCCCCCAGCCAGGCCGTGACCCTGGCGCAAGCCTGGCCGGCCCGGCCCTGGTCATCGGCCAGGAACCAGGCGGCGTCCAGCAACTGCAAAACGGCCAGGGTGGGCGTCAGCCCAGGGACGGCCTGGGCCATGTCAGGAGAACTCATCGACATCCAGGGAGGTGCAAACCAACAGCGCGCCACTTTGGCACAACAGCGGCATGGCGCACAACGGGGTGCATCCCGCCCCCCGCTGTGCTGCGCTGCAAAAAGTCTGGGGATCGCCCCAGGGCCGTCAGCCAGACCTCAGCCGAGCGACAACAAAGGCTTCAGGTAGCGCCCGGTGTGGCTGTCGGCGTGCACGGCCAGTTGCTCCGGTGTGCCCGCCAGCAGCAGGCGTCCGCCGCCCGAGCCGCCCTCCGGCCCCATGTCGATGAGCCAGTCGGCCGTTTTGATGACGTCCAGGTTGTGCTCGATGATGACGATGGTGTTGCCCGCGTCGCGCAGCTGGTGCAGCACCGTGAGCAGCAAGGCGATGTCGTGGAAGTGCAGGCCGGTGGTCGGCTCGTCGAGGATGTAGAGCGTGCGGCCGGTGTCGCGCTTGGAGAGCTCCAGCGCCAGCTTGACGCGCTGCGCTTCGCCGCCGGACAAGGTGGTGGCCGACTGGCCCAGGCGGATGTAGCCCAGACCGACGTCCATCAGCGTCTGCAGCTTGCGCGCGATGCTGGGCACGGCGCTGAAGAAAGCCAGCGCGTCTTCCACCGTCAGGTTCAGCACCTCATGGATGTTCTTGCCCTTGTAGAGCACTTCCAGCGTTTCGCGGTTGTAGCGCTTGCCCTGGCAGACGTCGCAGGGCACGTAGACGTCGGGCAGGAAGTGCATCTCCACCTTCAGGACGCCGTCGCCCTGGCAGGCCTCGCAGCGGCCGCCGGCCACGTTGAAGCTGAAGCGCCCGGCGTTGTAGCCACGCTCGCGGGCCGTGGGCACGTCGGCCATCAGCTCGCGGATGGGCGTGAACAGGCCGGTGTAGGTGGCGGGGTTGCTGCGCGGTGTGCGGCCGATGGGGGACTGGTCGACGTTGATGACCTTGTCGAACAGCTCCAGGCCTTCGATCTCGTCGTGCGGCTCGGGGTCGAGGTGCGCCTGGTAGAGCTTGCGCGCCACGGCCGCGTACAGCGTGTCGTTGACCAGGGTGGACTTGCCCGACCCGCTCACGCCGGTCACGCAGGTTAAAATGCCGAGCGGAAAGCGTACATCAATATTCTTCAGGTTATTCTGCATGGCACCGGTGATCTCGATGCATGAGGTGAAATCCGGCGTTCGGCGAATTTTTGGCACCGGAATCTCTTTGCGGCCGGTCAGGTAATCGGCCGTCAGGGAGGTGCCGGAACTCTTCATCTCCGCGACCGAACCGTGAAAGGTTACGGTGCCTCCAAGACGCCCGGCAAAGGGACCAAGGTCAATCACCTCATCGGCCGCCTCGATAATTTCACGGTCATG
>CAIQIL010000135.1 GCA_903871865.1 uncultured Burkholderiales bacterium | reverse complement strand
CCGGCTGACGTCGAAGCCCTGTCGGCGCTGGAATTGAACGGCTCCACCGTGGAAGCCACCCGTTCGGCCCTGATCGGCAAGATCGGCGAGAACATGACGATCCGTCGCTTCAAGCGCTTCAGCGGTGACAATCAACTGGCCGCTTACCTGCACGGTTCGCGCATCGGTGTGGTGGTGGAGTTCACCGGCAGCGATGTGGCCGCCAAGGATGTGGCCATGCACGTTGCCGCCATGAAGCCGGTGTCTTTGTCGGCGTCTGATGTGCCTGCCGCCTTGATCGAGACCGAGCGCAGTGTCGCCACCGCGAAGGCTGCCGAGTCGGGCAAGCCTGCCGATATCGCCGCCAAGATGATCGAAGGCGCTGTTCAGAAGTACCTCAAGGAAGTGTCCTTGTTCAACCAGGTCTTCGTGAAGGCCGCCGACGGCAAGCAAACCGTTGAGCAGTACCTGAAGTCCGCCAGCACGGAAGTCAAGGGCTTCACGATGTTCACCGTGGGTGAGGGCATCGAGAAGAAGCAGGAAGACTTCGCTGCCGAAGTGGCTGCCACGCTGGCCGCTGCCAAGGCTCAGTAAAGTCAGGCAAACATCCAAGGGGGCTTCGGCCCCCTTCTGGATGGGGCCGTGCGGAGGACTGGACTTGCGTTACAGTTCTTGCGCTTGGCTGCCATCCATGCCACAACAGTTCGAACACGTCCAGGACACCCGCCCATGCCAGCTTACAAGCGCATCCTTCTGAAACTCTCCGGTGAGGCCCTGATGGGTGACGATGCCTACGGCATCAACCGTGCCACCATCGTGCGCATGGTCCGCGAGATCCAGGAGGTGACGGAGCTGGGCACGCAGGTGGCCGTGGTCATCGGCGGCGGCAACATCTTCCGCGGTGTCGCGGGAGGTTCCGTCGGCATGGACCGCGCCACCGCCGACTACATGGGCATGCTGGCCACCGTGATGAACTCGTTGGCCCTGGCCGACACCATGCGCCAGGAAGGCATGACCGCCCGCGTCATGTCGGCCATCAGCATCGACCAGGTGGTCGAGCCCTATGTGCGCCCCAAGGCGCTGCAATACCTCGAAGAAGGCAAGGTGGTGGTGTTCGCTGCTGGCACCGGCAATCCTTTCTTCACGACCGACACGGCCGCTGCCCTGCGTGGCGCCGAAATCGGTGCCGAGATCATGCTCAAGGCCACGAAGGTGGATGGCGTGTACACGGCCGACCCCAAGAAGGACCCGTCGGCCACCCGTTACGCCAGCATCACCTTCGACGAGGCCCTGATCAAGAATTTGCAGGTGCTGGACGCCACGGCCTTCGCGCTGTGCCGCGATCAGAACCTGCCCTTGAAGGTGTTCTCCATCTTCAAGCCGGGCGCGCTCAAGCGCGTTGTGCAAGGCGAGGATGAGGGCACGCTGGTGCACGTCTGAGCACCTGGCAGCTCCTGTCCTCCTGTTTACTGTCTCACGCGTTGGTGAGAGCGCATCGCACCACGCACGGAGCTTCCCATGAGCATCGCTGACATCAAGAAAAACGCCGAGCAGAAAATGCTCAAGTCCATCGAGGCTTTCAAGAGCGAACTGGCCAAGGTCCGCACCGGCCGCGCTCACCCTGGCATCCTCGACCAGGTGCAGATCGACTACTACGGCTCGATGGTGCCCATCAGCCAGGTCGCCAACCTGACCCTGATCGACGCGCGCACCATCGGCGTGCAGCCTTGGGAAAAGGGCATGGGCGCCAAGATCGAGAAGGCCATCCGCGAATCCGACCTGGGCCTGAACCCCGCCGCACAGGGTGACCTGATCCGCGTGCCGATGCCTGCCCTGACGGAAGAGCGCCGCCGCGAACTGAGCAAGCTCGTCAAGGGCGAGGGCGAAGACGCCAAGGTGGCCGTGCGCAACCTGCGCCGTGATGCCAACGACCACGCCAAGCGCCTGCTCAAGGACAAGGAAATCACCGAAGACGATGACCGCCGTTCGCAGGAAGACATCCAGAAGCTGACGGACAAGACCATTGCCGACATCGACAAGCTGGTCCAGGTCAAGGAAGCCGAGATCATGGCCGTCTGACGCGGCCGGTCTCTCAGACTCTCGGGGCGGCATGACCGCCTCTCTCTTTTTCTGGGCCGCCCTCAGGGCGACCCTTGCACGCACCGACACCCTGTAAGCCGATGGCAGACGCACGCACGCCGGACCCGATCCCCCGCCACATCGCCATCGTCATGGACGGCAATGGCCGCTGGGCGCGCAAGCGCTTCATGCCCCGCGGGGTGGGGCACAAGGCGGGCGTGGATGCGCTGGTCAAGGTGGTGCAGGCGGCGGCCGACCGGGGCGTGGGCTTCCTCACGGTGTTCGCGTTCTCATCGGAGAACTGGAAGCGGCCCGAGGAAGAGGTGTCTGGCCTGATGGGGCTGTTGCTGGTGGCGCTGTCCAAGCACCTCACGCGGCTGAAGGCCGATGGTGTGCGCATCCGCATCGTGGGCGATCTGGACAATGTGTCCGAGAAGGTTCGCAATGCTTTGCTGGACGCCCAGTCGAACACGGTGGACAACAGCCGCCTGGTCCTGACGGTGGCCTTCAATTACGGTGGGCGCTGGGACATCGTCCAAGCCTGCCAGAAGGCGGTGGCAGCGGGTTTGACGCCAGCGCAACTGACGGAAGAGGCCTTGTCTCGCCACATGGCCATGGCCTACGCGCCGGACCCCGATCTGTTCATCCGCACGGGCGGCGAGGTTCGCCTGTCCAACTTCCTGCGGTGGCAGAGTGCTTATGCCGAGCTGGTCTTCACCGACTGCCTCTGGCCCGATTTCGATGCGGCCGAGCTGGACCGCGCCATCGCCGCATTTGCCCGCCGTGAGCGCCGTTTTGGCGATGTGGGCAGTTCGGGCGAAGGCGAGGGTGCCATCGGCGCCGACCTCATCCCCAAGGAGTGACATGCTCAAGCAACGTGTGATCACGGCCCTGATCCTGGTGGCCATCCTCCTGCCGACCTTGCTGGCCGAGGCCGCCTGGCCCTTTGCGCTGCTGACCCTGGTGTTCATCTCCGCGGCAGGGTGGGAGTGGTCGCGCTTGAACGAGGCGCCTGGTGCCCGTGCGTGGCTGCTGGGGGCTGCTGTGGCCGGTGCCTGCGTGTACGTGGCCCATGCTTTTCACCTGCCGCTGTGGGGCAATGTTGCCCAAGCCGTGACGCCGCACGTCCATGCGGCCGGCCATGCGCTGGTGGGCTTCATTGCCCCGGCCGAGGTGTGGCTGGGTTCGACCTTGTTGTGGGGGGTGGGTGGTGCGCTGGCCTTGCGCTGGGGCCCGACGCACTGGCTGCAGGTGCCGCAAGGCGTGCGCCGCTTGCTGGGCCTGGCCTTGCTGGTGCTGGCCTGGATGGCGCTGGTCGAAAGCAGAGCGCAGGGCCTGAACTACCTGCTGTCGGTGTTCTGCCTGGTGTGGGGTGCCGACATCGGTGCCTACTTTGGTGGCCGTGCTTTCGGCAAGCACAAGCTGGCGCCCAGCATCAGCCCGGGCAAGAGCTGGGAGGGTGTGGCGGCCGGCATGGTCGCCGTGCTGTTGCTGGCCGCCGGCTGGCTGGTGGTCGACCAGCAATGGACCGTCGATTCCCCGAGCATTTACAGCCGTCTGCAATGGGGCCTGGGCGTGCCGGGCATGGTGCTGGCCTTGCTGGCCCTGGCGGGCTTGAGCGTGGTCGGTGACCTGTTCGAATCCTTGATCAAACGGCAGGCCGGCGCCAAGGACAGCAGCCAGTTGCTGCCAGGCCATGGCGGTGTGCTGGACCGCATCGATGCGCTCTTGCCCGTGTTGCCCGTTTCCCTTGCCCTGATGACGCTGTGCCATGGTTGACGCTGTGCCAATGACTGTACCCATGAACGCCCGCCGCCAGCGCGTGTGCATCCTCGGGGCCACGGGCTCCATCGGGGTCAACACGCTGGACGTGATCTCGCGCCACCCCGACCGCTTCGAGGTCTGGGCGATCAGCGGGGCCAGCCGGGTGCCGGAATTGTTCGCGCAGTGCCTGCAGTGGCGCCCGCGCTTCGCTGTCATGCCCGATGTGGCCAAGGCCGCCGAGTTGCGCCAGCAGGTGAGGGCGGCCGGTCTGCCCACCGAGGTGCTGGAGGGCGAACAGGCCTTGTGCGACGTGGCTTCGCACGCCGATGTGGACGTCGTCATGGGCGCGATCGTGGGTGCTGCCGGTCTGGCCCCATGCCTGGCGGCAGCCCGTGCGGGCAAGCGCCTGCTGCTGGCCAACAAGGAAGCCTTGGTGGTGGGCGGTGGCCTGTTCATGCAGGCCGTCGCCGAGGGCGGCGCCACCCTGGTGCCCATCGACAGCGAGCACTCGGCCATCTTCCAGTGCTTGCCGGAAGACCCGGCGACCTGGGCGCAACGCGTCGACCACATCGTGCTGACCGCCTCGGGCGGCCCGTTCCGCGACCGCGACCCGGCCACGTTCGCCAGCATCACGCCCGACCAGGCCTGCGCCCATCCCAACTGGGTCATGGGCCGCAAGATTTCGGTGGATTCGGCCACGATGATGAACAAGGCGCTGGAGGTCATCGAGGCGCGCTGGCTGTTCGGCTTGACGCCGCAGCAGATCAAGGTCGTGCTGCACCCGCAAAGCATCATCCACTCCATGGTGGTGTGCCGCGACCGTTCCGTGCTGGCGCAACTGGGCACGCCTGACATGCGGGTGCCGATCGCCTATGGCCTGTCCTGGCCGCAGCGCATCGAGTCAGGCGCCGACCTGCTCGACTTCACCCAGCTCAAGGCCTTGACCTTCGACACGCCCGATGCCCGCCGCTATCCCGGTCTGCAACTGGCCTGGGAGACGCTGCTGGCTGCTCCGGGCCACACCTGTGTGCTGAACGCGGCCAACGAGGTCGCGGTCGATGCCTTCCTGCAAGGTCGCATCCGTTTCGACCAGATCCACCAGGTCAATGCCCAGACCCTGTCAGACTGTCGGGTGCCCGCAGGCGCGGCAGAATCGGTGGCGAACCTGCTGGCGCTGGACGCCGATGCCCGGCGCGTGGCGCAAGGCGTGGCCACAGGGTGTGGTCGGGCCTGATGGCGACCCGCACTGGCGCAGCACGAGCATTCCCCGCCCCCTGGGCTGGCCTGAAGGAGTAACCCCATGACCGTGATCGCTTTCCTCGTGACCATCGGCGTGCTTGTGCTGATCCACGAGTACGGGCACTACCGCGCCGCGGTGGCCTGCGACGTGAAGGTGCTGCGGTTTTCGCTGGGCTTTGGGCGCGTGCTGTGGTCGCACACCCGTGGCGAGACCGAATTCGTGCTCTCGGCCCTGCCACTGGGTGGCTACGTGAAGATGCTCGACGAGCGCGAAGGCACCGTGGACCCGGCAGAGCGCCACCGCGCCTTCAACCAGAAGCCGCTGCGTCAGCGCGCTTTCGTGGTGGCGGCCGGACCGCTGGCCAACCTCGTGTTGGCGGTGGTGCTGTACGCCTGTGTCAACTGGGCGGGTGTGCAGGAAGTGCGTCCCTGGATGGCCCAGCCGCGTGCCGACAGCATGGTCGCGCGTGCGGGCCTGGCCTCACGCGACGAGGTCGTGGCGCTGCGTGCCGCCCAGTCCGACGACTGGACCCCCGTGCGCTCGATGACCGAATTGCAGTGGCTGTTCACGCGCGCCGCCGTCAAGGGGCAGGACGTGCAACTGAGGGTGGCCGCGCGCGCCACCGACAGCGCCGCTTTGGGCGCGCAGCGCACGGTGTCGCTGGCGCTGTCCTCGGTGCCCGCGTCCGAGGTGGACAACGGCTTGCTGGAGCGCCTCGGTTTCAGCGGCCCCTACGCCGACCCCGTCGTGGCCCAGGTGGTGCCTGGCGGCCCGGCCGAGAAGGGTGGCCTGCGTCAAGGTGACCGCGTCTTGCTGCTCAATGGCCAGATCGTCTATGACGCCGGCCAGTTGCGCCAGGCCATCCGCGACAGCGCCGTGCAGGGCAAGCCCCAGCCCCTGCTGGTGCGCATCGAACGCGCTGGCCGGGTGCAGGAGGTGACCTTGCAGCCTGTGATGAAGGACGTGCAGGGCAAGTTGCTGCCCCGCATCGAGGCTGGCCTGGGTGGCCCTGTGGCCATGACCGAGGTGCATTACGGCGCCATCGAGGGCTTCACCCGCGCGGTTGCCAAAACCTGGGACGTCGCCACGCTCAGCCTGGACATGCTGGGCAAGATGCTCGTGGGCGAGGCCTCCATCAAGAACCTCAGCGGCCCGATCACCATCGCGGACTACGCGGGCAAGTCGGCGCAACTGGGCTGGGTCTATTACGTGGGCTTCCTGGCCCTGGTCAGCGTCAGCCTGGGCGTGTTGAACCTGCTGCCGCTGCCCGTCCTCGATGGCGGGCACCTCATGTATTATCTTTTTGAAAGTGTCACGGGCCGGCCTGTCTCCGATCGCTGGCTTGAACGTCTGCAGCGGGGTGGGGTTGCCATCATGTTGTTGATGATGTCCCTGGCCCTGTACAACGACTTCGCGCGCCTGCTGGGCGCGCCATGATCTTTCACATGCACATCCCCTCCATGACTGTCCGCCTCAAGCCGACCCTGCTCGCCGCCTTGCTGGCGTCTTCCGTGTTCCAGGCCGCTTGGGCGGTCGAGCCCTTCGTCCTGCGAGACATCCGCGTGGAAGGCTTGCAGCGCGCCGATGCCGGCACGGTGTTCGCCTCGCTGCCTTTCCGTGTGGGCGACACCTACACCGATGACAAAGGCTCCGCAGGCCTGCGTGCGCTGTTCGCCACGGGCCTGTTCAAGGACGTGCGCATCGAGGTCGATGGCAACGTCATCGTGGTGGTCGTGGAGGAGCGCCCGGCCATCGCCCGCGTCGAATTCGTCGGCACCAAGGAATTCGACAAGGACGCGCTCGTCAAGGCCCTGAAGGACGTCGGCATCAGCGAAGGCCAGCCCTTCGACCGCGCCCTGGCCGACCGTGCCGAGCAAGAGCTCAAGCGCCAGTACCTCACGCGCAGCCTGTACGGCGCCGAGGTGGTCACCACGATCACCCCGGCCGAACGCAACCGCGTCAACGTGACCTTCACCGTCACCGAAGGCGAGGTCACCAAGATCAAGAACATCCGCATCACGGGCAGCAAGGCCTTCTCCGAGAGCACCTTGCTGTCGCAGATGGACCTGACCACCGGCGGCTGGCTGAGCTGGTACACCAAGTCCGACCAGTACGCGCGCTCCAAGCTCAACGCCGACCTGGAAACGCTGAAGTCCTACTACCTCAACCGCGGCTACCTCGAATTCAAGATCGAGTCGGCCCAGGTGGCCATCTCGCCGGACAAGCAAGACATCTCCCTGGTCATCAACGTCATCGAAGGCCCGCTCTACACCGTCACGGGCGTCAAGCTCGAAGGCGAGTACCTGGGCAAGGAAGCGACCTTCCGCAAGCTGGTCGGCATCAAGGTGGGCGAGCCCTACCAGGCCGATGCCGTGGCGGCCACCAACAAGGCCTTCACCGACCGCTTCGCAACCTATGGCTACGCGTTCGCGCGGGTGGATGTCCGCCCTGAGCTTGACCGCGAGAAGGGCCAGGCGGTCATCACCCTGGTGGCCCAGCCGCAGCGCCGCGTGTACGTGCGCCGCGTCAACGTGGCCGGCAACTCGCGCACCCGCGACGAGGTGATTCGCCGCGAATTCCGCCAGTTCGAATCGGCCTGGTACGACGGCCAGAAGATCAAGCTCTCGCGCGACCGCGTGGACCGCCTGGGCTACTTCAAGAACGTCGGCGTGGACACGGCCGAAGTGCCGGGCACCGTGGACCAGGTGGACCTGACCGTCGCGGTCGAGGAAAAGCCCACCGGCAACCTGATGCTGGGTGCGGGCTTCTCGTCGGCCGAAAAGCTCACCCTGTCGGCGTCCATCAAGCAGGACAACGTCTTCGGCACCGGCAATTACCTGGGCGTGGAAGTCAACACCGGCAAGTACAACCGGACCCTGGTGCTCAGCACGGTGGACCCGTACTTCACCGACTCGGGCGTGTCGCGTTCGTATGACGTGTTCTTCCGCACCTCGCGCCCGCTGAACACGCAGGGCGGCAATTACCGCATCGAGACGGCCGGTGGCGCCATCCGTTTCGGCGTGCCCTTCACCGAGTTCGACACGGTGTTCTTCGGCCTGGGCGCGGAGTCCACCGCCATCAAGGGCACGACCGGCCTGCCCGTGAGTTACCGCCTGTTCCGCGAGAACTTCGGCGACCGCGTGGTGTCGATCCCGCTGACGGCAGGCTGGGCCCGCGACTCCCGCGACAGCACCATCGCGCCCAACGACGGCCGCTACCTGCGCGTGAACCTGGAAAACGGCATCCTGGGTGACACCCGTTACCTGCGCAGCGACTTCCAGGCCCAGCAGTACTTCCCGATCATCAAGGGCTACACCCTGGGGCTGAACGGCGAGTTCGGCTATGGCCGTGGCCTGCAAGGCAAGCCGTACCCGGTGTTCAAGAACTTCTACGGCGGCGGCCTGGGTTCGGTGCGGGGCTTCGAGCAGAACTCCCTGGGCCCGGTGGACATCGAAGGCGCCTACATCGGCGGCAACAAGCGCGTGAACTTCAACGCCGAGCTTTACGTGCCCTTCCCAGGCGCTGGCAACGACCGCACACTGCGCTTGTTCGGGTACATGGACGCCGGCAACGTCTGGGGCGAGCAGCAAACCATGAAGTTCCGCGAGCTGCGCGCCTCGGTGGGTGTGGGCGTGAGCTGGGTTTCGCCCGTGGGCCCGCTCAAGCTGAGCTACGGCAAGCCGGTGAAGTCCTTCGATCAAGATAAAATCCAGTCACTTCAGTTCCAGATCGGCACGGCTTTCTGACCATGACCTCGATGCACAAGACCCTGGTGGCCGTGGCCTTGCTGGCAAGCGCGCTCGCCGCACAAGCCCAGGAAATCAAGATCGGCTTCGTCAACCTGGACCGCGTGTTGCGTGACGCGTCCGCGGCCAAGGCGGCCCAGGTCAAGCTGGAGAGCGAGTTCACCCGCCGCGAGAAAGACCTCAGCGACGGCGAGAGCCGCCTGAAGACGGCCTCTGACCGCCTTGAAAAAGACGCCGCCACCCTGGGTGAAACCGAGCGCCTGCGCCGCCAGCGCGAACTGGTCGAGCAGGACCGCGATCTGCAGCGCAAGCGCCGCGAGTTCCAGGAAGACCTGAACCAGCGCAAGAACGAAGAGCTGTCGGCGGTGCTCGACCGGGCCAACCGCGTGGTCAAGCAGATCTTCGACCAGGAAAAGTTCGACCTGATCGTCCAGGAAGCCGTGTTCGCGGGCCCGAAGGTGGACATCACGGACAAGGTCATCAAGGCGATGAACGCCGGGTCCGGTAAGTGACAGTCCAGTGACCACCGGACATGCACATCCCGCCACCCCCACCGCACCGACGCTGAGCGTCACGCTGGGGCAGGTGGTCGCCGCCCTGGCGCTGTCCGAGCATGGCGGCTTGAGCGCCGAGTTGCGCGGCGATGGGGGTGTCACCGTCCAGCGCATCGGGCCGCTGGAAACAGCGAAGCCGGGCACCCTGGCCTTCTTGGCCAACCCCAAGTACCTCAGCCAGCTGGCCGGCACGCAGGCCTCGTGCGTGATCCTGAGCCCGGCGGTGCTGGACGATGCCGCGGGCCTGCCGGCCTGCATCGTCACCGCCGATCCTTACCGCTACTTCGCTGCGCTCACGCGCTGGTGGGGCGCACAGGTGCGACCTCGACCGGCGGCGGGCGTCCACCCGAGCGCGGTGGTCTCGCTTGATGCGGTCATCGGCCAGGGCGTGAGCATCGGCCCGCTGGCCGTGGTGGAGGCCGGTGCCGTCATCGGCGACCACGCCACCATCGGCGCGCAGTGCAGCATCGGCGAGCGCGTCCGCATCGGCGCCCACACCCGCCTGGCGCCCCAGGTGGTGGTCGGCTTCGATTGCGTGATTGGCGAGCGCTGCATTTTCCACAGCGGCGTGGTGATCGGTGCCGACGGCTTCGGCTTTGCGCCGCACCAGGGCCGCTGGGAAAAAATCGAACAACTGGGCGCCGTGCGCATCGGCGATGACGTCGAGCTGGGCGCCAACACCTGCGTGGACCGCGGGGCCCTCGACGACACCGTCATCGACAACGGCGTCAAGCTGGACAACCTCGTGCAGATCGCGCACAACGTGCACATCGGCGAGCACACGGCCATGGCCGGTTGCGTCGGCGTGGCCGGCAGCGCCCGCATCGGCAAGCACTGCACGGTGGGCGGCGCCGGCATGATCCTCGGACACCTCACGCTGGCGGACAATGTGCACGTGTCCTCCGGCACCCTGATATCGCGGTCCATCCACCAACCGGGCCAGTACAGCGGCGTTTTTCCGTTCGACGAGAACGCCAGCTGGGAGAAGAACGCCGCCACCCTGCGGCAGCTTCACGCCCTGCGCGACCGCATCCGCACCCTCGAAAAGCAAGTGAAAAGCTGATGGACATCCACAAGATCCTGGAAAAACTCCCGCACCGCTACCCCTTCCTCCTGGTGGACCGCGTGCTGGAGCTGGAGTTGAACAAGCGCATCCGTGCGCTGAAGAACGTTTCCATCAACGAACCCTATTTCCAGGGCCACTTCCCCCACCGTCCGGTCATGCCGGGTGTGTTGATGCTGGAAGCCCTGGCCCAGGCCGCGGCCCTGCTGGCTTTCGAGAGCACCGGTGACGGCGTGGACGAGAACATGGTGATCTACTTCGCCGGCATCGACGGTGCGCGT
>CAIQIL010000134.1 GCA_903871865.1 uncultured Burkholderiales bacterium | reverse complement strand
GTGTCGAAGATCGACATGCCCGCGCTGACGCTGCCGCCCGGCGAGTTGATGTAGAACGAGATGTCCTTGTCGGGGTTCTCGCTCTCCAGGAAGAGCATCTGGGCGACCACGAGGTTGGCCGTGGCGTCGTTCACCGGGCCGACCAGGAAGATCACGCGCTCGCGCAGCAGGCGGCTGTAGATGTCGTAGGCGCGCTCACCGCGACCCGATTGTTCGATGACCATGGGCACCATGCCCAGGTTTTGGATGTCCAGTGCGCTCATGTGCGTCCTTGTGGCGAAATCGAATGGATCAGGATGAATTCATTATGACGTGCGATCCGGGCACGTCGAAGGCTGGAAAAAGCGGCAGTCCACGGACGTCGTCTTTCCGTTGTTTGCGCGCACAGCGGGAGAACCCGGCATGCGTCCCGCTTTGGACATCTGGGGACGGTTGCACAAAACAAAAGTCACCGGCATCCACTCGGGAATGCAGGTGCCTCGGGGCTTGACGCAGATTTTGCCGCCAGACGCCGATCGGATCGGCGTCAAAAGCGGGACAAACCCAGATCAGACAGCGGCTTGCTGGCCCATCAGCTCTTCAAAGCCCATCACCTTGTCGGTGACCTTGGCCTTGGACAGCACGAAATCGGCGACGTTGCCTTCGATGACCACGGCTTCGACTTCGGCCATGCGTTGGCGGTCGCTCATGTACCAGGCCACCACTTGGGCGGGCTGTTCGTAGCTCTGGGCCAGTTCCTGGATGTGGGCTTGCAGCTGCTCGGGCTTGGCCTGCAGGTTGTTGGCCTGGACCAGCTCGGCCACGGTCAGGCCCAGGCGCACACGGCGCTCGGCCTGGGGCTTGAACATCTCGGCGGGGATCGGGGCCTTGTCGGCGTCAGGGATGCCACGGGCCTTCAGGTCGGCGCGGGCGCCTTCCAGCAGACGGTCGCCTTCGGCGGCCACGAGGGACTGGGGCAGGTCGAAATCGACCAGCTTCAGCAGGGCTTCCATGGCGGCAGCCTTGTTGCGGGCGGCCACGCGGAACTTGACCTCGCGCTCCAGGTTGCGCTTGACGTCGGCGCGCAGGGCGTCCACGGTGCCATCGGCCAGGCCCAGGGACTTGACGAAGTCCTCGGTCAGCTCGGGCAGGTTCTGCTGCTCGACCTTCTTGACGGTGACCAGGAAGTCGGCTTCTTTGCCGGCCACGTCCTTGCCGTGGTAATCCTCGGGGAAGGCCAGCGGGAAGGTCTTGGAGTCGCCGGTCTTCATGCCGCGAACAGCCTTCTCAAAGGCTTCGAGCATCTGGCCTTCGCCAACCAGGAACTGGAAGCCTTCGGCTTTGCCGCCCTCGAAGGGCACGCCGTCGATCTTGCCTTCGAAGTCGATGGTGACGCGGTCGCCATCGACAGCGCCTTCGGCAGCGGGACGCTGGGCGAAGGTGCGGCGCTGCTTGCGCAGGATGTCGATGGTGCGGTCGATGGCCGCGTCGTTGACGTCGGCGGTGACGCGCTCGATTTCGGCGCCCGACAGGTCAGCGATGCTGACTTCGGGATAGACCTCGAACACGGCGTCGAACTGCAGTTGGCCGTCGGTGGGCTCGCCTTCCTTTTCGGAAATGCGGGGCTGACCGGCAACGCGCAGTTGCGCTTGCTGGGCGGCTTCGGCAAACGCCTGGCCGACCTTGTCGTTGATGACTTCGTACTGAACGGAATAGCCGTAACGCTGGGCCACGACGTTCAAGGGCACCTTGCCGGGACGGAAGCCGTCGGCCTTGGTGGTGCGAGCCAGCTTCTTGAGGCGGGCATCGACTTCGTTCTTGAGGACGTCAGCTGCCAGCGACAGCGTGATGCGGCGCTCCAGCTTGTCGAGGGTCTCCACGGTGATCGCCATGATGTGAACTCTCAGAAATGGTGATAACAAAAACGCGTCTGTGGTGCGCGGGGGGGGACTCGAACCCCCACACCATCGCTGGCGTCAGGACCTAAACCTGGTGCGTCTACCAATTTCGCCACCCGCGCAGCAGACTGAAAAAAGCCCGGCGGCCTGATGGGCAGTGCTTGCCCCTCCTTGGCCGCCGAACTGGCTGATTCGGTCGTAACCCGAGATTCTACCGCGCCAAAATTGCCAAACCGACGCGCGGGTGCCAACTCACGGGCGGCGGACGCGGAACCAGGCCGCGTACATCGCCGGCAGCGCCAGCAGGGTCAGGGCCGTGGCGACGATCAGGCCACCCATGATGGCCACGGCCATCGGGCCCCAGAACACGCTGCGGCTCAATGGGATCATGGCCAGCACGGCGGCGGCGGCCGTCAGCACGATGGGGCGGAAACGCCGCACGGCCGCGCCGATGACGGCGTCCCAGGCGGGCACGCCGCGGGCGCGGTCCTGCTCGATCTGGTCGATCAGGATGACGGAGTTGCGCATGATCATGCCCATCAGGGCGATCACGCCGAGCAGGGCCACGAAGCCGAACGGCCGGTCCAGGGCCAGCAGTGCCAGCGCGACGCCAGCGATGCCCATGGGGCCGGTCAGGAAGACCAGCAGGGCGCGCGAGAAGCTTTGCAACTGCAGCATCAGCAGGGTGAAGATGATGAACAGCATCACCGGCACG
>CAIQIL010000133.1 GCA_903871865.1 uncultured Burkholderiales bacterium | reverse complement strand
GGCCTTGCGGGCGGCCTCGCGGGCGCGGGCGGCTTCCACGATCTTGCCGCAGATGATCTTGGCGTCGATCGGGTTCTCCAGCAACCAGTCGGTCAGCAGCCGGGAGACGATGTCTTCCACCGGTGCACGCACCTCGCTGGACACCAGCTTGTCCTTGGTCTGGCTGGAGAACTTGGGCTCCGGCACCTTCACCGACACCACACAGGCCAGGCCTTCGCGCATGTCGTCACCGGCAACTTCGACCTTGGCCTTCTTGGCCAACTCGTTGTCTTCGATGTACTTGTTGATGACGCGGGTCATCGCGGCGCGCAGACCGGTCAGGTGGGTGCCGCCATCCCGCTGAGGGATGTTGTTGGTGAAGCAGAGCACCGACTCGTTGTAGCTCTCGTTCCACTGCATGGCCACTTCCACGCCGACGTTGGTGCCCTGGTCGGACAGCTTGTCGCCTTGCGCATGGAAGATGTTGGGGTTCAGGGTCGCCTTGCCCTTGTTGATGAACTCCACGAAGCCCTTGACACCACCGGCGTAGGCGAAGTTGTCTTCCTTGTTGTTGCGCTCGTCGATCAGGCGGATCTTGACGCCGTTGTTCAGGAAGCTCAGCTCGCGCAGGCGCTTGGCCAGGATGTCGTAGTGGTACTCGTTGTTCTCTTTGAAGATCTCGACGTCGGGCAGGAAGTGGACTTCGGTGCCGCGCTTGTCGGTGTCGCCCGTGATGCGCATCGGGCTGGTCTCGACGCCGTCGCGGACCTCGATCACACGGTCTTGCGGCACGCCCTGCTTGAACTCGATGAAGTGGGTCTTGCCATCGCGGCGCACCGTCAGGCGCAGCCACTTGGACAGGCCGTTCACGCAGGACACGCCCACGCCGTGCAGGCCGCCCGACACCTTGTAGCTGTTCTGGTTGAACTTGCCACCGGCGTGCAGTTCGGTCAGGGCAATTTCCGCAGCCGAGCGCTTGGGCTCGTGCTTGTCGTCCATCTTCACGCCGGTCGGGATGCCACGGCCGTTGTCCGTCACCGAGATGGAATTGTCGGTGTGGATGGTCACGACGATGTCGTCGCAGTGGCCAGCCAGGGCCTCGTCGATGGAGTTGTCCACGACCTCGAACACGAGGTGGTGCAAGCCGGTGCCGTCCGAGGTGTCGCCGATGTACATGCCCGGGCGCTTGCGCACCGCTTCCAGGCCTTCGAGGATCTGGATGCTGCCTTCGCCGTAGCCCGCCGAAATCTGAGCCTCGGTTTGCGGCACGGGGGCGGCGGGTTGGTTCTCAGGCTGCTCTGGATGGATCGCGTCGGTCATGTCGGCCCTGGAAATGGAAAGAGCCCCGACGCACTCCACTCGTCAAGGCTCTGTCATTTTAGCCGGGCTTTTGTGGCCTTCCCAGCGCCCGGGTTGCGCGATCAGGCCTTGCGACGCTGGCGTGACACCACGGCCACGCCAGCCAAGCCCAGCGCCATCAGGGACCAGGTTCCAGGCTCAGGCACCACAAGCACCTCAAGGGCGGTGGTCACGTTCAAATCGTAACGCAGGAATTTGCTGACGACTTGATCTGTGGTGTTGGTGTACGTGAGCTTGAGCAAGCCTTTGGAGCTTGGCGCATCTCCAAGCATGGTCAGACGGCCGTGCGAATCGAGGGTGCCTTGCCGTGAAGCAACGCGTTCCACGAATTGAGGTCCGTCAGATGCCAGCGACTGGGGCGATTCATAGGGACCGATCGACATGTTCACGTACGCAGTGCTCGACACCTTCAGGGTGGCATCGTTGGCTCTGGCGTTGGCAAAGGCTTCCGAATTGAACAGAACCCCCATGTCGACGCCAGTCGAGACATCGAAATTGCCGAAGAAGGTCACCGAGGTGTGTGGCGCGAGGTCAAAAGCCAGGCCAGGTGCAATGTCCGACAGTGTGTAGGGTTCGACTTTGGCCACCCGCTCAGCAAAGATGGACAACTCACCCGCACGGGCATCAGTCGCATAGGGCCCGCTGAGGATTGTCCTGGCTTCTGCGTTGGTGAAACCGGACTGTGCCGTCAGCGTGGTGCCAACTTTGGATGCCTTCGTCAGAGGCATGCTGTCCAAGGTGACCACGCCTTTGCTCGTGAGGAAATCGCCTTGGACGGTGTCGCCCGCCGAATTTTGCTTCGACCCCAAGCCGTTGAACACCTCTTCGCGGATCGCCAAATCGGTGCCATCGTAAGGTCCGATGTTCAGCCTGATGGCGGCGGCCACGCCATCCTTGGTGTCGGTGTCCGTCAACCTGAAGCTGAGCTTGGACAAGGTGGCCTGGCCCACGGCCACGTTGGTGGCATGGGCCACTCCGACTGCAACAGGGCCCATCAGGACCATGGCCGATGCGGTGACACACCGCAGCAAATTCTGCTTCATGCTTTTCCCCTGGATGCTTTTGATGTTGAGGCCACTGCACACGGTGGGTGCAATGGTCAGAACCATCATCACAGAATTCGGAAAAACATGAAAGTCAGTCATCCCCCGAGCGAGGGATGAACACGTAACACGTCGAAACCGGAAGGCAGCAGTGCCTCGTCCGGCTCAGATGCGCATCGGCATCACCACGTACTTGAAGCCCTCGTACTCGGGGTTGGTGATCAGCGCCGAGCTGTTGGCGTCCTGCAGGGACACCGTCACCATGTCCTGGCCCATGTTGGCCAGCACGTCCATCAGGTAGCCCACGTTGAAGCCGATCTCGAAGCTGTCGCCACCGTAGTCGATGTCCAGCTCTTCCTTGGCTTCTTCCTGCTCCGCGTTGCTCGACGCGATGCCCAGGGTGCCTGGTGCGAAGTTCATGCGCACGCCCTTGAACTTCTCCGACGTCAGGATGGCCGCGCGCTGCAGCGAGGCCAGCAGGGTGGTGCGGCCCAGGGTGATGTGGTTTTTGTGGTTCTTGGGGATGACGCGGTTGTAGTCGGGGAACTTGCCCTCGACCAGCTTGGTCACGAACTCCAGGCCACCGAAGCTGAACTTGGCCTGGTTGCCGGCGAAGCGCATCTCGATGAGCTGTTCGCTGTTGTTGCCATTGCTGCCTTCCTTGCTGTCCTTGCCGTCCTTGAGCAGACGCTGCAGCTCCAGCACTGTCTTGCGGGGCAGGATGACTTCCTGCTTGGGCATGTCGACGTCCAGCGTGGCCTGGGACAGCGCCAGGCGGTGGCCGTCGGTGGCCACCAGCGTCAGCGTGTTGCCCTCGGCCACGAACAGG
>CAIQIL010000132.1 GCA_903871865.1 uncultured Burkholderiales bacterium | reverse complement strand
CATCGTGCAACAGGAAGGGCTCGCCATCGGCGCTGAGCTTGACGTCGCACTCGAACATGGCGAAACCGTGGTCCGCCCCGAGGCGAAAGGCCGCCAGGGTGTTCTCAGGGGCCAGCGTGCCGGCGCCACGGTGGGCAATCCAGCAGGGATAAGGCCATGGCGCGAGGTGGGAAGCCGGCATCGTCATGGGCATGAGCATACCCAGATGCCCCCGCCTTGAAGCGATCCACAAGGCCCCTGGAAGTGGCCTTTTCCCCGGAAGGTCAAGGTGGCTGCGGTACCATTCCGCCTCAGGCGCGAAGACCCCTCCCCATGAACGCACCCACCGAGCTGAACCACATGACCGCCCAGGCCGCCAAGGTCCTCACCGACGGCCACCCGCGCCTGCGCGAGATTCCCTACAACTACACGTCCTTCTCGGACCGCGAAATCGTCCAGCGTCTGCTGGGCCAGCGCGCCTGGGAGGTGCTCAGCCTGCTGCGCACCGAACGCCAGACCGGCCGCTCCGCGCGCATGCTCTATGAAGTGCTGGGCGACATCTGGGTGGTGCAGCGCAACCCCTACCTGCAGGACGACCTGCTGGACAACCCCAAGCGACGCGGCCAGCTCATCGAAGCGCTGCAGCACCGCCTGGGCGAGGTGGACCGCCGCCGCCACAGCGCTGACGTCCAGGCCGATGCCGCCCATGCAGCGCAAGACGCCTCCCGCGACAAGCTTGTGGCCGAACTGCTGGGCAGCGCCCGCCAGGCCATCGACCGCTTCGCCAAGGCCTTTGACCAGATGGGCACGCTGCGCAAGCGCACGGCCCAGGTGCTGGGTGCCGTCACCCGCGCCGACAACATCAAGTTCGATGGCCTGAGCCGCGTCTCGCACGTGACCGACGCCACCGACTGGCGCGTCGAGTACCCCTTCGTCGTCCTCACGCCGGACACCGAAGAAGAAATGGCGGCCCTGGTCAAGGGCTGCGTCGAACTCGACCTGACCATCATCCCGCGTGGGGGCGGCACCGGCTACACCGGCGGCGCCGTGCCGCTGACCTGGAAGAGCGCGGTCATCAACACCGAGAAGCTCGAACAGATGACCGAGGTCGAGATGGTGGCCCTGCCCGGCGTGGACAAGCCGGTCGCCACCGTCTGGACGGGCGCGGGCGTGGTCACGCAGCGCGTGGCCGATGCCGCCGAGCGCGCCGGCTTCGTCTTCGCCGTGGACCCGACCTCGGCCGAAGCCTCCTGCGTGGGCGGCAACGTCGCCATGAACGCCGGCGGCAAGAAGGCCGTGCTGTGGGGCACCGCCCTGGACAACCTCGCCTCGTGGCGCATGGTCACGCCCGACGCGCAATGGCTGGAGGTGGGGCGCCTCAACCACAACCTGGGCAAGATCCACGACGTCGAGACGGCCAGCTTCGAGCTGCGCTATTTCCAGGCCGATGGCAAAACGCCCATCCGCACCGAGCGCCTCGACATCCCCGGCCGCACCTTCCGCAAGGAAGGCCTGGGCAAGGACGTCACCGACAAGTTCCTCGCCGGCCTGCCCGGCATCCAGAAAGAAGGCTGCGACGGCCTGATCACCAGCTGCCGCTGGATCGTCCACCGCATGCCCAAGCACACCCGCACGGTGTGCCTGGAGTTCTTCGGCAACCCGACCCTGTGCGTGCCCTCGATCGTCGAGATCAAGGACTTCATGTTCGAGGAAATGAAGCAAGCGGGCGGCGCCATCCTGGCCGGCCTGGAGCACCTCGACGACCGCTACCTCAAGGCCGTGGGTTACGCCACCAAGAGCAAGCGCACGGTGGGTGGCTCCGGCCTGCCCAAGATGGTGCTGATCGGTGACATCGTCGGCGACGACGAAGACCGCGTGGCCCGCGCCACCAGCGAGGTCATCCGCCTGGCCAACGGCCGCAACGGCGAAGGCTTCGTGGCCGTCAGCTCGGACGCCCGCAAGAAGTTCTGGGCCGACCGCAAGCGCACCGCCGCCATCGCCAAGCACACCAACGCCTTCAAGGTGAACGAAGACGTGGTGATCCCGCTGCCGCGCATGGGCGAGTACACGCTGGGCATCGAGCGCATCAACATCGAGCTGAGCCTGCGCAACAAGCTGGCCCTGCTGGACGCCTTCGACGCCTTCTTCGCGTCCGAGCCGGCCCACATCGCCAACTTCATCGGCAAGACCGACGACCCCTCCGAGCTGCCCAGCCCCGAGCAGCTCACCGAGAAAATCGACGCCGCCCAGGCCCTGCTGGCCGAGGTGCGCGCGCGCTGGCGCTTCCTGCACGACCGCATCGACACGCCGCTGTCGCAGGTCGATGCCGAGCTGGTCGCACTCGGCTACGAGCAGCACCGCAACGGCACGTACGTGCCCGACGAGGGCATGGCCGGCCGCGACACCGTCTTCAACCTGCTGCAGACGTGGAGCATCCGCGCCGGCTGGAAGAAGGAAATCCGCGAGCCACTGGCCAAGGTCTTCAACGGTGCGGCCATGGCGCCCATCGTCGACGAGCTCAAGCGCATCCACAAGCAGGTGCTGCGTGGCCGCGTGTGGGTGGCCCTGCACATGCACGCCGGCGACGGCAATGTGCACACCAACATCCCGGTCAACTCCGACAACTACGAGATGCTGCAGACGGCGCACGAAGCCGTGGCGCGCATCATGAAGCTGGCGCGAAGCCTGGACGGCGTGATCTCGGGCGAACACGGCATCGGCATCACCAAGCTGGAGTTCATGACCGACGACGAGATGGCCAAATTCACGGCCTACAAGTCCAAGGTGGACCCGCAAGGGCGCTTCAACAAGGGCAAGCTGCTGCGCGGCGCCGCCCTGAAGGCGCTGGGCGACGACGTCCACGCCGCCGACCTGACCGAGGCCTACACGCCCTCGTTCGGGCTGATGGGCCACGAATCGCTGATCATGCAGCAGTCGGACATCGGTGACATCGCCACGTCCATGAAGGACTGCCTGCGCTGCGGCAAGTGCAAGCCGGTGTGCGCCACCCACGTGCCGCGCGCCAACCTGCTCTACAGCCCGCGCAACAAGATCCTGGCGACCTCGCTGCTGGTCGAGGCCTTCCTCTACGAAGAGCAAACCCGCCGCGGCGTGTCCATCAAGCACTGGGAAGAGTTCGAGGACGTGGCCGACCACTGCACCGTCTGCCACAAGTGCCT
>CAIQIL010000131.1 GCA_903871865.1 uncultured Burkholderiales bacterium | reverse complement strand
GCGCCACATGCCGGGCCTGACGGCTGTCCAGCCAGAGGCGGGTCAGCATCGAGGCCAGGACGAAGGTCACGAAAAGCGAGGTCACAAGGCTGGGGTGCATGCCTGCGAGTGTACGTTTGCCGCACAATCGGCGGTCTGACAGCCGTGTCAAATCCTTGAGAATGTCCAGGCGACCAGCCCCTCCCGAAAGACGTTGATGAGCGAACAGACCTCCAGCACCGACCTGGCCCCCGCGGCCCCTGCCGTCACCCTCGCCAAGAGCGACCAGAACCTGATATGGATCGATCTGGAGATGACCGGTCTGAAGCCCGAGAGCGACCGCATCATCGAGATCGCCGTGGTCGTGACCGATGCGCAGTTGACCGTGCGCATCGAGGGCCCGGTGTTCGCCGTGCACCAGTCGGACGCCGCGCTCAACGCCATGGACGCCTGGAACAAGGGCACGCACGGCCGCAGCGGCCTGATCGACCGCGTCAAGGCCTCGACGGTGACCGAGGCGCAGGCCGCCAAGGACGTCATCGCCTTCCTCAAGCAGTACGTGCCGGCGAACAAGTCGCCCATGTGCGGCAACTCCATCTGCCAGGACCGCCGCTTCCTGGCCAACTACATGCCGGACCTGGAAGCCTTCTTCCACTACCGCAACCTCGACGTCAGCACGCTCAAGGAGCTGGCCAAGCGCTGGAAGCCGGGCCTGTCGGAGGGTTTCAAGAAGGCGCAGAAGCACACCGCGCTGGCCGACATCCACGAATCCATCGACGAGCTGGCTTACTACCGCGAGCACTTCCTGGTGAAGTGAGCCGGGCGATGGTGTCGATCGTGCGGATGGCCCAGCCCGATGAGGGCGGTGCCATCGACCACCCTCGCCCGGAGCGCCTGGTGCGCGGCAACCCGCGCCGCGAGACCTGGCCTTTGTACGAAACGGCCGATGGCGTGACCTCGGTCGGCATCTGGGCCTGCGAGGTGGGCATGTGGCGCATCGTGTTCGCGCCGAACAAGGAAGAGTATTTCTTCGTGCTCGAAGGCCATGTGCGCTTGCATGCGCGCGATGGTGCCGCGGTGGACGTGCGCGCAGGCGAGGGCGCGGTCATCCCGGCGGGCTTCGAGGGTGCGTTCGAGGTGGTGTCGCCGGTGCGCAAGCACTTCGTGGTGGTGACGCGGCCGGCTTGAGTGCTTGGGCGGGTCTCAGTGTTGCTCAGCGCTGTTCAGCGGTATGGCCAGGCGCTCACCGCTTGCGCCAGCACATCGCCCACGGTGGTGGATGCGGTGGGTGCCGGCAGCGCCAGGCCCAGCACGCGCGCGGCTTGTGTCAGCGCCGCACGCGGGTCGCTCAGGTCCAGCGGCGCTGCCCCGTTTTGCTTGGACAGCTTCTCGCCGTTCTCGCCGCGCACCAGGGGCGTGTGCAGGTAGCTGGGCGTGGGCAGGTCCAGGCAGCGCTGCAGCCAGATCTGGCGGGGCGTGTTGTCGGCCAGGTCCTCGCCGCGCACGATGTGGGTGATGCCTTGCGCGGCGTCGTCCACCACCACGGCCAGCTGGTAAGCCCACAGGCCGTCGGCACGCT
>CAIQIL010000130.1 GCA_903871865.1 uncultured Burkholderiales bacterium | reverse complement strand
GCTGGTCGATAATATCCTAAAACCTTGCCTCGACGATTTCGCCATCCATATCAGGGGCGCATCAACGGAGGCTGGTATCCGCAGGCAACTAAAAATCGACGCGCTCCCTGTGTTATTCGACGAGGCCGAATCCGAGGTGCGGCGCTTTGCCCGCCAGCGCATCGGTGATTTGAAGGACAGCCGCGACCCGCAGGTGGTGGCCGGCATCATCAGCGAGCTGCGCGTCATCAACGGGGCGCGCGGCCGGGTCGCCATCTTCAAGCTCGACGACAAAAGCGATGTCATCGAAGCCGTGGCCAACCAGGACACGCTGGACGCCAACAAGGACCTGCTCAAGGACGACGAGCTGGTGGTGATCACGGGCAAGGTGCAGAACGACCGATTCTCGGGCGGCCTGCGCCTGAACGTGCAGCAGGTGATGAGCCTGGCCACGGCGCGCTGCAAGTTCGCGCGCTTCGTGCGCTTGCAGGCCCATGGCACGCAGTTGCCAGTGGCCGAGCTGCTGCGCGAGTTCCCGGCGCGGCGCGTGCCGGCACCTCAGCCCGACCTGCCAGAGAGCGTGCAGGGCTTGCCCATCCGCGTGGTGGTGGAGCGCCGCACGCCCGAGCTCTCGGCCCGCGCCGAGCTGGACCTGGGCGATGTCGCCCGCGTCTTCCCCAGCGAGCAGGCGCTGCTGCGCTGCAAGGAGTTGATGCCGCAGGCGAACGCGCAGGTGGTGTACGGGGAGGGCTGAGGTTCAGCTCAGAGGATGAGCACCGGCTTGGCCGCGTCGATGTCGATCAGGCGGACTTTGACCAGGCCGATGTCGAAGCCGAAGAGTTGGAGCAGGGGTTCGACAACGAGGTTGGCAACGTACTGCAGGGGAACAGAGACCAGCAGCCTGAGGTCGCTGAGGTTGAACGGCAAAATGCCCAGGACCACGAACTTGATGGTAGTGCCATCCCCCAGCAGGCCCGCGATGGTACCGCTGCCCACGCCTTGCGTGGCCACGCTCCGGGGCATGTCACTGGCGCTTTGAACGACGAAGGGTGCGCTGGCGTTGCTGGCGCTGAGCAAGGGCAGTTTCAGGTCGATGCCCACCACGGGGATGCCCAGCACGGACACGTTGGCCCTGTTGCTGCCATCGGCAGTTTTGGCATCGTTGAGTCGAATCACGATGAGGTCACTGGCGACGCTGAAGTTGCCGGTGTTGTTCCCTGGAGAAATGGCCAGTTGGGAGAGCCGTCCAGCCGTCTGGAGGGTGTCCACATAGAGTGCCATGTCCAGGGCAGCCACCACCAAATTGACGTTGAGGCCGACCTTCAGCGAAAACTGGGCCGACTTGGCCTCGGTGCACCAAGCCCCGCTCAGCGACTTGCCCGCCGGCCCCACAGCGATCTTCGGCGGGTTCAGCAGGTTCAGGCTGATGCCGCCCACGCCTGCGATGTCCAGGCCGATGTTGATGAGGCCCTTGCCCTTGCCCACCAGCAGGCTGGTTTGCACGAGGTCGAGCACATTGATGTCCACCGAGGCGGTCGCGGTGCTGGCCGGGATCTGCACGTTCAGCACATCGCGCAAGCGCACCGTGAGCCCCGAATTCAGCGACACCGAGCCCAGCTGGCTCAGTGAGCTGGCCGCCGTGGCCGAGGGCGAGGACGTGGCCAGCCACTGCAGCAACTGGCTCAGGGGCACTTGGCGGTTGAGCAGTTCTTCGATGGTGGCCGCACCCGCCGCGGCCTGCAGCGCGGCCAGGTTGACCGATGTGCCAGCCAGGTCGGTCAGGGCGGCCACGCCCAGGTTGAGGCTGCTGTTGCCCAGGATGCCGCGGAACAGCGCGTTGATGAAATTCGCCTGGTTCTGCGTGATGCTGGCGAAGCTGCCAATCGAGAAGGTGGCCGCGGGCGGGCCGCCCTTGGCCGTGGCCGTGGCTTGCAGCAGCGTCATGCTGTCATCGAGCAGGCCGCCGGCCATGATGCTGGACGGCAACGATTGCTTGACCGTGACCTGGGCGGCGTTGCTCAGTTCGCTGTCTTGCGGCGTGAAGGCGTTGTAGCGCGTGGCGGCTTCCACCCCGGCCACGCCGCGCTGCACCGTCAGGGTGTAGCCGGTGAGGTTGTTCTTGCTCAGGGCGTTCTGCGCGGCCTGCGATGCCTGCAGGGCGGTGGTGCCGCAGCCGGTGTAGCGGGCGGCGGCCAGCGCGGCCATGTCGGCGGAGCGCTGCAGTTCGCGCTTGGCCATCCACAGCCTGCCGGTGTCCAGGGCGAGGCCGGTGAACATCAGGGCGAGCACCAGGGTCAGCGCCGCGAGCACGCTGATCCCGCCACCCTGGTGGGTTCGGGTGCTGGGCGCGAAGCGGAGGTGGCGGCTCATGGTGTGGACAGGTT
>CAIQIL010000129.1 GCA_903871865.1 uncultured Burkholderiales bacterium | reverse complement strand
GCCGGTTTTTTCATGCCCGCGCTGTCATGGCGCGGCGATGCTCAGCCCTTGCGCGGTGCCAACACGTGGCCAAAACGTGCGGGCAAATCCGCAAAGACCACATCTTCAGGCTCAGGCCAGACGCCCGCCACGAGGGCATCGGCGGCCACGTCCATGTCCATCGACCTCAGCACCCCCAGGCCCAGCTCGGTGAGCAGGAAGAGCCGGCCGTGCTCGTCCACGAAGGTGGCACGCACCTCGTGCACCGGCTGGCCGGTGTGGGCGTCCAGCGCAAAGCCCGCCTCGCCGCGCTGCACGCCCAGCACCCAGGGCGCGGCTTCCAGCACCACGTACACGCGCTGCGGGCCGTTCTGGAAGAACCAGGCGCCACGCTCGTCGTGGTCGTAGTTGCGGTGGATGAACTCCTTGAGCTTGTCGTGCATGATGCGGCTGCCCTTGACCTGCGGGAAGGGCCCTGCGGCCTGGGTGCGGTCGTCGCGCATGTACCAGTCGCCGCGGGCGTCCAGCGCCAGCCACTCGTAGCAGTCGGGCACGTTGGGCCACTTCTTCAGCGCGGCTTTGACGATGTCGTCCATGTGTCTCCTTGGGGGCTTGCCCCTTGTTGCCCTGTGTGGCTCACAGATGATGTTTCAGCCACCGCCCCACGGCCTGCGGCAAATCGGCGACATGGCCCGGAAAGCGGCCGGCGGGAAAACCGACGTGGCCACCTTCGTGCGGTTGCCACAGCGTCACGGCCGGGCCCACCTCGCCACGCGTGGGCAGGCAGGCCGCCGGGATGAAGGGGTCGTTGCGCGCATTGAGCACCAGCGCAGGCACATGGCGCATCGCCTTCAGCCCCGGCTTGGCCGAGCACCGCGCCCAATAGTCTTCCGTGTTGGCAAAGCCGTGCAGCGGGGCCGTGAAGGCATTGTCGTAGGCGTGGAGATCCCGCGCCGCGCGCAGAGCGGCTTCGTCGAACAAGCCGGGATGCTGCTGCAGCTTGGCCAGGGCCTTGGGCTTCATCGACTGCAAGAACATGCGCGTGTAGACCTGCCGGTTGAAGCCATGCGCCAGCGCGTGCCCGGCCGCGGCCAGGTCCACGGGCGATGAGATGGCGGCCACGGCGCGCACCGTGCGCTCGGCCTCGGCGCCCGCTTCCTGGGCCCAGCGCAGCAGCACATTGCCCCCCAGCGAGATGCCCACGGCCAGCAGCGGGCCGGCCTGGCGGCGCGCCAGGCGTCGCAGGATCCAGTCGGCCTCGGCATGGTCACCCGAGTGGTAGGTGCGCGGCGCGCGGTTGAGCTCGCCCGAGCAACCGCGGAAGTGCGGCACGGCGAAGTCCCATCCCTGGGCGTTCGACCACAGCGCGAACGCCCGGCTGTAGTGGCTTTGTGCGGAGCCCTCCAGGCCATGGAACATCACCAACAGGGGGCGCGGGCTGGGCGTGCCAGCGGGAGCGGGCAGGAAGTCCACGTCGATGAAATCGCCGTCGGGCGTGTCCCAGCGTTCGCGCAGGTAACTCACCGGGCCCACACGGCGATCCGGGTGGACGCGGCTGTAGAGCGCTGGCCAGATGGTCTGCACATTGCCGGCCAAGGGGCCTGCACCGGCCAGCCAGCGGGGCGCACGGTAGCCATGCATGGCGAAACTCCTGGAGGCGCTCAGTGCAGGACGCCGCGCGGCTCGGTGATGTCGGGCAGGTCCTGCGCCAGGCCAGGGCTGGCATGGTGCGCGACCATGCGCCAGCCCTGGGCTGTGCGCAGGTACACGTTGGGGGCCATCACGAAAGCGGTCTGCAATTGGCCATCGGGGCCCATGGCCTGGACTTTTTCGGTGACGTGGTGCACCGCGCACACCGCCGTTTCCATGCGGCGCACGTGCTCGATCGTGATGTGCACCGGCCCATTGGCGAACACGGCCTCGAAGCCGGCACGCACGGCCACCGAGCCCACCACGCGCGGGCCCCCCGGGTGCACGCAGGCGATGTCTTCGTCGTCGGCCCAGGCCTGCATCATGCGGTCGAGGTCTGCGTGCTGCATGGCGTCGTAGAACGAAGCCTCGGTCTCATCGGCCGTGGTCAGCAACACCGCTTGGGTGACTTTGGCGCGCGGGTCGGTCATGCGGGCATCCTCATGCTTCAGATCACTTGAAGACCACGGTCTTGTGGCCGTTCATGAGCACGCGGTGCTCGGTGTGCCACTTCACGGCACGCGCCAGCACCACGCATTCGACGTCCCGGCCCACGGCGGTGAAATCTTCGGGGCTGAGGGTGTGGTCCACGCGCTCGACGTCCTGCTCGATGATGGGACCTTCGTCGAGGTCGGCCGTCACGTAGTGGGCCGTGGCACCGATGAGCTTCACGCCACGGTCGTGCGCCTGGTAGTAAGGCTTGGCGCCCTTGAAGCTGGGCAGGAAGCTGTGGTGGATGTTGATGGCGCGGCCCTTGAGGAAGGCGCAGAACTCGGGGCTGAGGATCTGCATGTAGCGCGCCAGCACGACCAGGTCGATCTGCTCGCCATCGACCAGCGCTTCGACCTGCGCTTCTTGGGCGCGCTTGACCTCGGCGCCCGAACCCGTCGGCAGCGGCAGGTGGTGGAAGGGGATGCCGTAGCTGGCGGCCAGCTCGGCGTAATCGGGGTGGTTGGAGACGATGGCCGGGATGTCGATGTTCAGCCAGCCCGAGCGCCAACGGAACAGCAGGTCGTTGAGGCAGTGGCCGTGCTTGCTGGCCATGACCAGCACGCGCGGCTTGCGCGCCAGGGCGCGGATTTGCGCGGTCATGCCGAACTGGTCGCGCACGTGCGAGAACAGCTTGTCCAGCGTGGTGGCATCGGCCAGGTGTTCGGGCGCAGCAAAATGCACGCGCATGAAGAACAGGCCGGTGCTGCCCTCGCTGAGCACATCGCCAAACTGTTGGGAGTCGATGATGTTGCAGCCCGCCTGGT
>CAIQIL010000128.1 GCA_903871865.1 uncultured Burkholderiales bacterium | reverse complement strand
TCCTTGTAGTGCTCGAAGAAGTGCTTGATCTGCGAGACCAGCAGCGCCGGCAGGTCTTCCAGCTTCTGGATGTCCTTGTACATGGCGCAGATCTTCTCGGTCGGCACGGCCACCAGCTTGGAGTCGCCGCCGGCCTCGTCTTCCATCTTCAGGATGCCCAGCGGACGGCAAGGAATGACCACGCCCGGCAGCAGGGGGAAGGGCGTGACGACCAGCACATCGACCGGGTCGCCGTCAGCGGCGATGGTCTGAGGCACATAGCCGTAGTTGCAGGGGTAGTGCATCGCCGTGCCCATGAAGCGATCGACGAAGACAGCACCAGTTTCGTGGTCGATCTCGTATTTGATCGGATCGGCGTTGGCCGGGATTTCGATGATGACGTTGAAGGCATCAGGCGCTTTGGCGCCAGCGGGAACGTTGAGCAGGCTCATGGTGAAGGCTCGTCAGGGTTGGAATGCGAGACAAGCTGTCAGTGTAGGCGATGCCTCCGTCCCGCCCTGAACAAACCAGCGTCCAAGCACACCACCGACCCAACCTGTCAAATTTGCGACAGTTTTTACAGCATGGTTGCTGCACCGCACAAAAAGCGCTTGCATTTACCGCGCGCCTGCCTATACTGAGCATCATGTTGCATCGCAGCAAAGACAACGAAGTCGCTGCAGTTGCAATCAACCCACCATCCAAACGGAGATTGACATGCTGACTGCCGAACAAATCCTGGCCACCCAAAAAGCCCAACTCGCTTCCCTGTTCGACCTGGGCCAAAAGGCCTTCGAAGGCGTCGAAAAGGTGCTGGAGCTGAACCTGCAAGTGGCCAAGACCACCCTGGAAGAAGCTTCCGAGCACGCCAAGGCTGTGCTGGCCGTCAAGGACGCCCAAGAGCTGCTGGCCCTGCAAACCTCCCTGCTGCAACCCTCCGCCGAGAAGGCTGCTGCCTACGGTCGCCACCTGTACGACATCGCTTCCAGCACCAGCGCTGAAGTGAGCAAGCTGGCCGAGTCGCAAGTCTCCGATGCCCAGAAGAAGTTTGCCGCTGTCGTTGACAACGCCGTGAAGAACGCACCCGCTGGCACCGAAAACGCCGTGGTTCTGGTGAAGTCGGCTGTCGCTGCCGCCAACAACGCTTTCGACTCCGTGCACAAGGCTGCCAAGCAAGCCGCCGACGTCGCCGAAGCCAACTTCCAGGCCATGACCAACACCGCCGTGAAGGCCACCCAGACCGCCACCGCCGCTGCCAAGCGCAAGGCTGCCTGAGCCCTGTTTGAGAGATCGGGGCGCGCTTGACATTACTTTGCGCAGCACCTGGCCTGATCGGCTTGAACTTTCAGCCAGCAGCCCGATCTCTGAGGATGCCGCTCTGGACAAGCGGCACTCCCTGAAAGGTTGTCTCCTCGGTACCCCATGAACCTTTTCTAAGGTACCTTTCAGCCCGATGGCTTGCCATCGGGCTTTTTTCTTTGTCTGCCCTGCCTCTGCCCATGATCCCCTGGCTGCACCCGGACACCCCCTTCCCCGACACCGCACAGGCATTGGGGCCGGACTCAGACGCACCGGGGCTGCTCGCGGCCGGCGACGACCTCAGCACGCAGCGCCTGCAGGCCGCCTACCAGCGCGGCATCTTCCCGTGGTTCAGCGAAGGCCAGCCCGTGCTGTGGTGGAGCACCGACCCGCGCATGGTCCTGCCGGTGGCCGAGTTCAAGCTGTCGCGCTCGCTGCGCAAAACACTGCAGCGCTTCCTGATCACCCCCGGCTGCGAGTTGCGCATCGACAGCGCCTTTGAGTCCGTTTTGCAGGCCTGCGCCTCCACCCCCCGAGACGGTCAAGGGGGCACCTGGATCCTGCCCGAGATGCGCGCGGTCTATGCGCAGTGGCACCGCATGGGGCGCGTGCACTCTTTCGAAACCTGGATCGACGGCACCCTGGTGGGCGGGTTGTACGGCGTCAGCATCGGGCGGATGTTCTATGGCGAATCCATGTTCGCGCACCGCACGGACGCCTCCAAGATCGCGCTCGCCGGCCTCGTGGCGTTTTGCCGTCGCCATGGCATCGACGTCATCGACTGCCAGCAGGAAACGGCGCACCTGGCTTCGCTGGGTGCCAGGCCCTGGCCGCGTGCGCGCTTCGAAGACCACCTCAATCGGGTGACGGCACTGCCGCCCCCTGACAATTGGGCCTATGATGAATCGATCTGGTCTGAACTGACCTGAACGGAACATCAACGCCCTGGACCGTGACCCACCCCAAAGACCTGCCCCTGGCGTCGCTGCAGTTTTACGCCACGGCGCCCTACCCGTGCAGCTACCTGGATGGCCGCATCGCACGCTCGCAGGTCGCGACGCCCAGCCACGTCATCAATGCCGATGTTTATTCCGGTTTGGTGGCCAATGGCTTTCGCCGCAGTGGCATGTTCACCTACCGGCCTCACTGCGATGGCTGTCGCGCCTGCGTGCCCTTGCGTCTGCCGGTAGACCGCTTCGAGCCAACACGCAGCCAGACTCGCGCG
>CAIQIL010000127.1 GCA_903871865.1 uncultured Burkholderiales bacterium | reverse complement strand
CTGGATGCGCAGGTCGAACTGACCGCGCTCGAGGCCGTCCTGCATGTCGTGTTCGATGGCCAGGCGCTCCTCGACCTCGGTCTGCATGCCCGCTTCGAAGAACTCGATGCGGTTGCGCCCGCCCGCCTTGGCGCGGTACATGGCCGTGTCTGCCTCGCGCAGCAGGTCGTCCACGCCCTCAAGGCCGCGCGGGAACACGGTGATGCCGATGCTGCCCGAGCTGTTGTAGGAGAAGCCGTCGATGTCGTAGCGGCTTTCCAGCACCTCGCGCACCTTCTCGGCCACGGCACGGGCCTGGCGGGCGGCGCCTTCGGTGTCGCTGCCCAGGGTGCCGATCTGCACAACGACCTCGTCGCCGCCCAGGCGGGCCACCGTGTCGTCGTGGCGCAGCAAACCGCCCAGGCGCTGGGCCACCTGCTGCAGCAGGGCGTCGCCGACCGAGTGGCCGCGGGCGTCGTTGATGTGCTTGAAGTTGTCCAGGTCGATGAAGAGCAGCGCACCCTTCTGTCCTGAGCGTTGCTGGCTGCCAAGTGCGTGCTCCAGCCGGTCGATCAACAGACGGCGGTTGGGCAGGCCGGTGAGTGCATCGAAATAGGCCAGGCGGTGGGTGACGTCTTCGATGCGCTTGCGCTCGGTGATGTCGGTGATGAAGCCGTGCCACAGCACGCTGCCATCGGGCAGGCGCTCGGGCTGGGCATCGCCCTGGCGCCAGCGCTCGCCCTGCTGCGGCAGCACGACACGGTACTCGTGCCGCCAGGGCTGCAGCGTCAGGGCCGAGGCCTGGATGGACAGCGCCACGGCCTCGCGGTCCTGCGGGTGGAGTCGCTGGTACACCAGGGTCGCATCGGTGGCGACCTCGTCGAGCTGGACCTCGTAGATGTCCCACAGCCCCTGGCTGGCGTAGGGGAAGCAGGAGCGCCCGTCAGGGAAGAGCTGGTACTGGTAGATGACGCCAGGCACATGGCGCGAGAGGTTGTCCAGCAGCTGGGTGTGCTGCCGCAGGCTGTCGAGCGCCACCGACAAGGCGGCATGTCGCTTGCGCAGCTCCAGCTGGGCCATGACCTGGCGCGACAACAGGGCCAGGGTGGCGCGCTGCTGCTCACCGAACGCGCGCGGCTGGTGGTCGATGATGCACAGCGTGCCCAGGGCCTCGCCCTCGGGGTTGAGCAAAGGGGCCCCGGCGTAGAAGCGGATGCGCGGCTCGCCCGTGACGAGGGGGTTGTCCGCGAAACGCGGGTCCAGCGTCGCGTCGGGCACAACCATGACCCCATGGCCGCGGATGGCGTGGTCGCAAAACGCCTGGGAGCGCGGCGTTTCACAAACGTCCAGCCCGACCTTGGACTTGAACCACTGGCGGTCGCTGTCGATCAGGCTGACCAGCGCGATCGGCACGCCCAGCACCTGCGCGGCCAGGGCGGTGAGGTCGTTGTAGGCCTGCTCGGCATCGGTGTCCAGCACGGCGTAGCTTTGCAGCGCACGCAGACGTCGGGCTTCATCGTCCTGGGGGACGGGCTGGGCAGCGGGCATGGTGCAAGTTTCGTGATGCGTGACGCATTCAACATCTGAATGACAACGGGCGGATTTTAGGGGTGCGCTGCCGACGGAATGCCTTGAAATGCGGCGCCATGGCCGGGGTGCTTTCCCGCTCCCAGCGGCAGCGGTGCCCCTTGGTGGGGCATGCGACGCGCTTTTCGCGACAACGTCCTCGCTTTTCACGACACAGCACGCGCTTTTCGCGACAGCGTTGCCGCTTGGAGCGGCAGAGGACGCGCTTTGGGCGACATGGTTGTCGCTTTTCACGACACTCACCTCGCTTTTCACGACACGCGACGCGCTTTTCGCGACAAGGCTGCCGCTTTTTGCGGCATGCATGCCCATTTTTGGGGCGCGCGTGCCGCTTGGAGGGGGAAGCCTGCCATCGCCGAGGGGCTGGCCCAGGGCGCAGCGCCCTGGCACGCGCCTTGCTCACCAAAGGATCAGAGAGGCGCGGTGCTTGCACCGGCTCTTCGAAGGATGGCTAGGGTTCCGATCTCGCTCCACAGAGTGCAGATGGCTGGTCCGAGAGCCATCGGCCGGTTCGGTCGCAGGTGGCAACACCTGTGCCCGAGCGGGCTCCACGGCGGGACAAAAGCCCGGGAGGTCCACTTCGCAAGAGGTGCCTCTCGGCCATTGTCCCGATCAACCACTGGAGTCCGCGATGTCTTTCAAGCCTGCTCACCTCCTCGGCGCCAGCGCCGCACGCCCTTCCGCCCTGCGCCGCGCGCTGCTGTCCTCCTGTGCGGCCCTGGCCGTGGCGGCCGGTGTGCTGTCCATGCCCCGCCCTGCCGCGGCCGAGGTCAAGGTCGGCGTGTCCGACTGGCCGGGCTGGGTGGCCTGGTACGTGGCCGAGCACAAGGGCTTCTTCAAGAAGCACGGCGCCGACGTGAAGCTGGTCTGGTTCGCCAACTACACCGACTCCATCGCGGCCCTGTCCTCGGGTCAGCTGGACGCCAATTCGCAGACCTGGTCCGACACCATGGGTCCGCTGGCCAAGGGCCTGCCGCTGAAAACCATCCTGGTCAACGACAACTCGGCGGGCAACGACGCCGTCGTGGTCTCGCCCAAGCTCAAGTCCATCCAGGACCTCAAGGGCAAGACCGTCGCGCTGGAAGAGTTCAGCGTCTCGCACTTCGTGCTGGCCACCGCCCTGGCCAAGAACGGCATGAAGCCTTCGGACGTGAAGATCACCAACCTCAGCGCCGGTGATGCCGCTGCCGCCTTCATGGCCGGCCGGGTGGACGCCGCCGTGGTCTGGAACCCCTGGATCCACCAGATCGAGGCCAGCGGCAAGGGCCACGCCGTGTTCACGTCGAAAGACATGCCTGGCCTGATCCCGGACCTGCTGGTCGCGCAGGAGAAGTCGATCAAGGCCAAGCGCAAAGACCTGGTCGGCATGGTCAAGGCCTGGTTCGACACCGTGGCCTTCATCAAGGCCAAGCCCGACGAAGCCGCCCAGATCATGAGCAAGGTCGTCAGCCTCAAGCCAGACGAGTACAAGGTCTTCCTGCCCGGAACCAAGTTCTTCGACGCCGCGGCGAACACCGCCGCGCTGGACGCCAAGAACCCGCAGTCGCTGGTGGCCGTGGCCCCGACCATCTCGTCCTTCCTGCTGGCACACAAGCTCATCGACGGCAAGCCCGACGCCGCCAAGGGCGTGGACGCCTCCCTGCTGGCCGAGGCCCTGAAATGAGCCAAGGCCCCTCCCACCGCTCCTGGCTGGCCATCCGCCAGGGCATCCCCTCGGGGCTGTACTGGGGCCTGGCGGCCTGCGGGCTGGCGCTGCCCTTGCTGCTGTGGCTGCTGGCCGCGGCGGGCCACGCCGACCCGGTCTTCCTGCCCAGCCCGGCGCGCGTGGCCGAGCGCATCCACCTGTGGTGGGACGACGGCCTGATGGGCGACGTCGGCATCAGCACGATGCGGGTGGTGGTGGGTTGGGCCGTCTCGGCGCTGTTCGCCCTGCCCCTGGGCCTGATGATCGGCACCTGGCGGCCGGTGCAGGCCCTGCTGGAGCCGCTGACCGACTTCATCCGCTACATGCCGGCGGTGGCCTTCATCCCGCTGGTGATGGTGTGGGTGGGCATCGACGAAGCCGCCAAGGTCGCCATCATCTTCATCGGCACCTTCTTCCAGATGGTGCTGATGGTGGCCGAGGACGTGCGCCGCGTGCCCATGGCCCAGATCGAGGCCGCCCAGACCATGGGCGCCACGCCGATGGAGGTGGTCGAGAAGGTCATCGTCCCCTCGGCCAAACCGGCCTTGCTCGACACCCTGCGCGTGACCATGGGTTGGGCCTGGACCTACCTGGTGGTGGCCGAGCTGGTGGCGGCGAACTCGGGGCTGGGTTACGCCATCCTGAAAGCACAGCGCTTCCTGCAGACCGACAAGATCTTCGCGGGCATCTTGCTGATCGGCCTGATCGGCCTGCTGATCGACCAGCTCATGCGCCTGGCCCACCGCAAGGCCTTCCCCTGGCTGCACGCCCGCCACTGACCCAGAACCGAGCAGGACCCCGCATGACAACCACCGCCCTCACCCAGGCCGGCGCCAACGCGCTCGGCATCCAGTGCGCGCAGCTGTGCAAAACCTACCCCGGCGCCACGGCCCCGGCCCTGCAGGACGTGAACCTCACGGTGCAAGCCAACGAGTTCATCGTCTTCGTCGGGGCCTCGGGCTGCGGCAAGTCCACGCTGTTGCGCACCATCGCGGGCCTGGAGGCCTTTGACCAGGGCACACTGACCGTGGGCGAACGGCCCGTGACCGGCCCCGGCCTGGACCGCGCCATGGTCTTCCAGCACTACAGCCTCTACCCCTGGCTGACGGTGCAGGAGAACATCAAGTTCTGCCGCCAGCTGAAGGCCCACACGGCCGAGCGCACCAGCGCCGATGTGGAAGATGCCGCCGGCCGCGCCGATGCCTTGCTGCGCCTGATGGGCCTGACCCACGTGGCCAAGGCCTACCCCAGCGAGCTCTCGGGCGGCATGCAGCAGCGCGTGGCCATCGCCCGAGCGCTGATGAGCCGCCCCCCGGTGCTGCTGATGGACGAGCCCTTCGGCGCGCTGGATGCGCAAACCCGCGAGGTCATGCACGACCTCATCCAGCACGTGCACCGGCTGGAGCGCACCACCATCGTCTTCGTCACCCACGACGTGGACGAGGCCATCTACCTGGGCGACCGCGTGGTGCTGATGGCGCCCCGCCCCGGCCGCATCGACAGCATCCACACCGTGCCCCTGCCCGAGCACCGCACGCAGGACATGAAGCTGGCGCCCGAGTTCCTGCGGCTCAAGCGCCAGTTGCTGGACCGCATCCGCGACACCTCGGGCATGAAGACCGACCTGGACCTGCTGGCCCAGCTCAGCCGCTCGGCCGCCGCCGTGGCCTCGGGGGCCGGTGCGGCCAACGACCCCACTTCCTGAGGACACCCCATGAACCCTGCTACCACCTCCTCAACCACGGCCACCCCGGCCATCGACGCCCCCGCCTTCTGGCGCACCTTCGCGCCCGAGCTGGACGCCCAGCGCGTGATGTGGTCCGAAGTCGTGCCCGGCGGCTGCCACTGGTCCTGGGTGATGCCGCGCGGCAGCCGCCTGCGCATGGTCGCGCTGGACGCCGGCGCCAACCTGAGCATGGTGCTGTACCACGCCCGCGACAAGCTGGAGCGCTACAACATGCCCGACTCGCTCAAGGCCCAGCACACCGCGCACTGCACCAAGGGCCATGTGCTGATGAGCGACATGGGCCGCGCTCTGGCCAGCATCACCGAAGACACCCTGGGCTGGCACGACCCGCTGGGCGGCCTGCTGGACGCCGAGCGCCTGCAGGCCAAGTACGCCGCGCAAGGCGAGCACAGCTTCCACACCCACCGCAACGGCATGTTCCGCAGCGGCAAGGACGGCCTGCTCATCGAGATCGGCAAGCACGGCCTGGCCCGCCGCGACCTGATCGCGCCGGTCAACTTCTTCAGCAAGGTGGCGGTCGATGAGGAAGGCCGCTTTGCCTTCGCACCGCAGCACGCGGCGGCCGGCGCCATGGTCGAGCTGCGCTTCGACATGGACACGCTGATCGCCATCAGCACCGCGCCCCACCCGCTGGACCCGCGCCCCGACTACGCGCCGGGCAAGGTCGGCCTGGCCGCATGGAAGTCGGGGCCGGCTGCGCCCGATGACTTCAACCGCGCCTTCCGCCCGGAGTGCGCCCGTGCGCTGCACAACGCCGACATGCTCTACCTGTGACGCCTGCGAGGAAGCCATGAACCACGCCATGAACACCCCCCCTCCAGCCACCGCAGCCCGCCTGCAAACCAGCCCGCTGGACCCGGCCCAAGCCACCGTCAACCACACCTTGCCCTCGGGCGAGCCCTACCTGCTGCACATCGCCCGAGGCCAGACGCTGCGCATCGTCGACCTCGAAGGCAACCAGGCCGTGGACGTCATCTTCTACAACGCCCAGGACCTGGCCGAGCACTACAGCGCCACCGACACGATGCTGGCGCAAGGCGGCATCTACCTGAGCACCGGCTCGGTGCTGATGAGCAGCGAAGGCCGCCCGATGCTGACCCTCACCGCCGACACCTGCGGCCGCCACGACACCCTGGGCGGGGCCTGCGCCGCCGAGAGCAACACCGTGCGCTACGCCTTGCAAAAGAAGTACATGCACAGCTGCCGCGACAACTACCTCATCGCCCTGCAGCACGCCGACCTGGGCCTGGGCAAGCGCGACATCGTGCCCAACGTCAACTTCTTCATGAACGTGCCGGTGACGGCCGATGGCCAGCTCACCTTCGCCGATGGCGTCTCCGGCCCCGGCAAGTACGTGGAGCTGCGCGCCGAGATGGACATCCTGATGCTGGTCTCCAACTGCCCGCAGCTCAACAACCCCTGCAACGCCTACCACCCCACGCCAGCGCAGTTCCTGGTCTGGGACACCCCCTCCACGCAGGAAGCCGCCTGATGTTCGACACCGTCCTGATTGCCAACCGCGGCGCCATCGCCTGCCGCATCGTCCGCACGCTGAAAAGACTGGGCCTGCGCAGCGTGGCCGTGTACTCCGAAGCCGATGCCGATTCGGCCCACGTCGCCATGGCCGATGTGGCCGTGTGCATCGGCCCCGCACCCGCCGCGCAGAGCTACCTCAACGCCGAGCGCATCCTGCAGGTGGCGCGCGAGACCGGCGCTGGCGCCATCCACCCCGGCTACGGCTTCCTCTCGGAAAACCCGGGCTTTGCGCAAGCCTGCGAAGACGCAGGCATCGCCTTCATCGGCCCCACGCCCGAACAGATGCGCGCCTTCGGCCTCAAGCACACCGCGCGTGCCCTGGCCGAAGCGCACGGCGTGCCCCTGCTGCCCGGCAGCGGCCTGCTGGGCGATGTCGCCGAGGCCCTGCGCGAGGCCGAGCGCATCGGCTACCCCGTCATGCTCAAGAGCACGGCCGGCGGCGGTGGCATCGGCATGCGCCTGATCCGCAGCGCCGCCGACATGGCCCCGGCCTTCGAGGCCGTGCAGCGCCTGGCCAGCGCCAACTTCAAGGACGCGGGCCTCTTCCTGGAGAAGTTCGTTGAGCGCGCCCGCCACATCGAGGTGCAGCTGTTCGGCGATGCCCAGGGCCGCGTCGTGGCCCTGGGCGAGCGCGACTGCTCGGCCCAGCGCCGCCACCAGAAGGTCATCGAGGAAACGCCCGCACCGGGCCTGAGCGAGGCCACCCGCCACGCCCTGCACGAGGCCGCCGTGCGCCTGGGACAGGCCGTGGCCTACCGCTCGGCCGGCACCGTGGAGTTCGTGCTCGACGCCGACACCAGCGCCTTTTATTTCCTCGAAGTCAACACGCGGCTGCAGGTCGAACACGGCGTGACCGAGCAGGTGTTCGGCGTGGACCTCGTGGCCTGGATGGTGCAGCTCGCCCGCGGCGACCTGGCCACCGGCGCGCTGACGCTGGACGTGCCGCAACCGCAGGGCGCGTCCATCCAGGTGCGCCTGTACGCGGAAGACCCGGCCCGCCAGTTCCAACCCTGCGCCGGCACGCTGACCGAGGTGGTGTTCCCGGCCGACGCCCGCATCGAAACCTGGGTGGGCACCGGCAGCGAAGTGCCGCCGAACTACGACCCGATGATCGCCAAGCTCATCGTCACGGGCAGCGACCGGGCCGACGCCGTGCGGCGCCTGCAAGCCGCGCTGGCCGAGACCCGCCTGGCCGGCATCGAAACCAACCTGCGCTACCTGCGCGCCCTGGCCAGCGCCGAGGTGTTCGCCAACGGCGAGGTCATCACAGCCACGTTGGGTGGCTTCGCCTGGCACCCGCAGGCCTTCGAGGTGCTCGACGGCGGCGTGCAGACCACCGTGCAGGACCACCCCGGCCGCCAGGGCCACTGGGACGTGGGCGTGCCGCCCTCGGGCCCGATGGACGACTTCGCCTGGCGCATCGCCAACCAATTGGTTGGCAACGCCGCGCACGCCGCCGGCCTGGAGTGCACGCTCAGCGGCCCCACGCTGCGCTTCCACAGCGACGCCACCATCGCCATCTGCGGGGCCGACATGGCGCCCATGCTCGATGGCGCGCCCGTGCCCCTGTGGCAGGCCGTGCGCGTACCGCCTGGCAGCGTGCTGCGCCTGGGCGCGGTGCAAGGCGGCGGCGCCCGCACCACCGTGGCCGTGCGCGGTGGCCTGGACGTGCCGCTCTACCTCGGCAGCCGCAGCACCTTCACGCTGGGCCAGTTCGGCGGCCACGCGGGGCGCACCCTGCGCACCGGTGACATGCTGCACATCGCCGAAGGCCCGACGGCGCAGGTCGTTGGCGAGCTGCCTGAAGCCGCTGGCCTCACACCGCCCAGCTACAGCCACCACTGGGACATCGCCGTGCTCTACGGCCCGCACGGCGCGCCCGACTTCTTCACCGACGGCGACATCGGCGCCTTCTTCGCCCACGACTGGCAGGTGCACTACAACTCCAGTCGCACCGGCGTGCGCCTGATCGGCCCCAAGCCCGCATGGGCGCGCACCGACGGCGGCGAGGCCGGCCTGCACCCGTCCAACCTGCACGACAACGCCTACGCGATTGGCGCCATCGACTTCACCGGCGACATGCCCGTCATCCTCGGGCCCGACGGCCCCAGCCTGGGCGGCTTCGTCTGCCCGGCCGTGGTGGTCGCGGCCGAGCGCTGGAAGCTCGGTCAGCTGCGCCCCGGCGACACGGTGCGCTTTTGCTGCGTGCGTGCCGAGGAAGCCGCCGCACTGCAGGCCGCGCAGGACACCCTCATCGCGCGCCTGGCCGGCAGCCTGCCCGCGCTGCCACAGCACGCAGGCGCCGTGGGCTCGCCCATCCTGGCGCAACGCGCCGCTGTCGGTGGGGCCCAGGGCGACCGTCCCCAGCTCGTCATCCGCCAGGCCGGCGACCGCTACCTGCTGGTCGAGCTCGGCGAGATGCAGCTCGACATCGGCCTGCGCCTGCGCGCCCACGGCCTGATGCTGGCGCTGCAGGCACGCCAGTTGCCCGGCATCGTGGACATGACCCCGGGCATCCGCTCGCTGCAGTTGCACTTCGACCCCACCGTCATCGGCCAGCGCGCGCTGATCGACGCCGTGCTGGCCGCCGAGGACGCCCTGGGCGACACCGACCAGCTCGTCGTGCCCTCGCGCACCGTCTGGCTGCCGCTGTCCTGGGACGACCCGGCCACGCGCCTGGCCATCGAGAAGTACATGCAGTCGGTGCGGCCCGACGCGCCCTGGTGCCCCAGCAACATCGAGTTCATCCGCCGCATCAATGGCCTGGACAGCATCGACGAGGTCCAGCGCATCGTCTTCGAGGCCAGCTACCTCGTGCTCGGACTGGGCGACGTCTACCTCGGCGCGCCCGTGGCCACGCCCATGGACCCGCGCCACCGCCTGGTCACCACCAAGTACAACCCGGCACGCACCTGGACGCCCGAGAACGCGGTGGGCATCGGCGGCGCCTACATGTGCGTCTACGGCATGGAAGGCCCTGGCGGCTACCAGTTCGTCGGCCGCACCCTGCAAATGTGGAACCGCTGGCGCGACGCCCGCCACGGCGCCGTCGAGTTCGAGGCCGGCAAGCCCTGGCT
>CAIQIL010000126.1 GCA_903871865.1 uncultured Burkholderiales bacterium | reverse complement strand
TGGGCTCGACAATGGGCGTGCGCATGTTGAGGTAGCCGTAGCGGCGCATCAGCGCACGGACCTTGTCTTCGAGCCATTCCCAGCGCGCCGAGTCCGGCGGCAGGATGTCGTTCATGCCTTTGATGGCTTTGAGCTGTTCGGCCATGGGGTGATCAGGAAATGTTGTTCTTGTGGAGGATGCGTGTGCGTGCGTGCGTTCGTGCTGCGTTCGTGTTGCGTTCGTGTTGCGTGCGTGCTGATGGCTCAGACGCCAGACGCTGCAGCAGCCGCGCCATAGCGCCGCTCGATGTAGTCCTGCACGAGCTGCTGGAACTCTTCGGCGATGCGCTCGCCGCGCAGGGTCAGGGCCTTTTCGCCGTCGATGAACACAGGCGCGGCAGGCGCCTCGCCATTGCCCGGCAGGCTGATGCCGATGTCGGCGTGCTTGCTCTCGCCCGGGCCGTTGACGATGCAGCCCATGACGGCCACCTTCATGTTCTCGACGCCGGGGTACTGCTCACGCCAGACGGGCATCTGCGCGCGCAGGTGGTCGTCGATCTGCTTGGCCAGCTCCTGGAAGGTGGTGCTGGTGGTGCGGCCACAACCGGGGCAGGCGGTGACACTCGGCACGAAATGGCGCAAGCCCAGCGCCTGCAGGATCTCCAGCGCCACCACGACTTCCTGCGTGCGGGCTTCGCCCGGCTGCGGCGTGAGCGAGACGCGGATGGTGTCGCCAATGCCTTCTTGCAGCAGGATGGACAGGGCCGCGGCCGAGGCCACCGTGCCCTTGGTGCCCATGCCGGCTTCGGTCAGGCCCAGGTGCAGCGGGTAGTCACAACGCGCGGCCAGGCCGCGGTAGACGCTGATGAGGTCCTGCACGCCGCTGACCTTGCACGACAGGATGATCTGCTCGGGCGCCATGCCCAGCTCGCGCGCGAACTCGGCCGATTGCAAGGCGGAGCTGATGAGCGCCTGGTACATCACCTGCTGGGCGTCCCAAGGGGCGGCGCTGCGGGCGTTCTCGTCCATCATCGACGCCAGCAGCTCCTGGTCCAGGCTGCCCCAGTTGACGCCGATGCGCACGGGCTTGTCGAAGCGCATGGCGGCCTCGATCATTTGCGCGAACTGGCGGTCCTTCTTGTCGCCCTTGCCCACGTTGCCGGGATTGATGCGGTACTTGGACAGCGCTTCGGCGCAGGCCGGGTGGTCGGTCAGCAGGCGGTGGCCGTTGTAGTGGAAATCGCCCACCAGCGGCACGTCGATGCCCATGCGGTCGAGCTGCTCGCGGATGTGCGGCACAGCCTGGGCGGCTTCGGGCGTGTTGACGGTGATGCGCACCATCTCGGAACCGGCCAGGGCCAGCTCCTTGACCTGGATGGCGGTGCCGATGACGTCCACCGTGTCGGTGTTGGTCATGGACTGCACGCGCACCGGGGCGTCGCCACCGATCGTGACCACGCGAGAGCCCCAGACCACGCGGGCCTGGCGCGAGCGGCGGGCTGCAGGCAGGGCCGGCGGGATGAGGGTGCAGTTCGCCAGCGTCATTTCAACTCCAGCCGCGCGATGTTGTTGCGGTTGTAGGGGGCAAGGTCCACGGGCTGCCCACGCAGCGTGACCTGCACGCCGCGGACATTGCCGATGCGCACATTCCAGGGCGGCACACCTCCCATGGAGAGCGTTTCTCCGGCCTTGACCAGGCGAGACAGGCGCTTGGTGCCCGTGCCATCGGTCACTTCCATCCATGCGTCTTCGGTCGCGCGCAGCACGACCGCGCCAGCTGCTGCGTCAGGCACCGATGCCGATGCAGCCGCACTCGCCAACGGCGATGGCAATGGCGACGGCGATGTCGGCACGGGCATGGCTTGGGGCACGGCCGCAGGCACCACCACAGGCTGCGACGGCACAGCCGACGCCGATGACGCCAGGGTCGCGGCATCCGGGATGCCCAAAGCGCCTGAAGCGCCGAACAAAGGCTCCGAGGCGGCCTGTGCCACCGAGGCCTCGCCCAGCGCCACACCCACCGCCGCTTCGGGCTCGGAGGCCGCGGCATCGACCGAGGAGGCCGCAGACGCCGCCTCGGCACCGCTCAAAGCGCCTGCGCGTTGCATCCAGCCAGGCAAGGTCACGGATTCGGGCAGGACGTACACCACGGCAGCCGCCAGCAGCAAAGCCAGCGGCGCCAACCACTTGAGGCTGAGCACGGCCGACAGGTCCATGCCGCCCTCGCGGTCGAACATGTGGGGCGCCAGCCGGGTTTCCTTGAAGGGTTGGTTGAGCGGCGGCTTGTCGCTGCCCAGAGGTGCGGGACGCGCAGCAGGCAAGGCGGCCAGCACCGGCGCTGCGTCCACCTTGAGGTAGCGGCACACCGTCTGCGCCAGGGCGCGCGCGAAGTTCGCATCGGGCAGTTGCTCCAGGCGCCCTTCTTCCAGCGCCGCCAGCTTGGCCGGCGTCACCTTGAGCACCATGGCCAAGGCGTCCAGGCTCAAGCCCTGGGCCTCGCGCGCCAGGCGCAGCATCTCACCCGCGCCACGGTTGCCCGCATCGGGCGTGTTGAGTTGGATCGGTGGCGTGTCACTCATCGTAGCGACCCAGTTCCAGTGCAGTGGCCTCGCGGCTGCCAATGAAGCGCCTGCGCAACTGCGCGGCCAGCTCATCGCGGCCCGAGAAGTTGCCCAGGCGGTGCTCGATCCGGATCGCCAGCCAGAGGGATTCGGCGGTCGTTTGATCGGGCGTGTTGTTGATGCGGCGCACGTAAAAGCGTGCACGTTCCAGCTCACCCCTGCGCATCAGCACCGAGGCCAGGTTGTAGCCTGTGGCCGGGCTGGCGGGGTCGATTTCGTAAGCCTTGATCAGCGATTTCTCGCCCTCGGCGTACAGGCCGGCGCGCACCTGGCAGACACCTCGGGCCAGGTGGGTCTTGGACACCGGGATGGCCTGCGACGGCGGCAGCGTCACGGCGCGGGCGAACAAGGCATCTGCCTCGGCGTACTGCCCACGTCGGCACAGCGACCAGGCGTGGTTGTGCAGCACGCTGACGTTGGCCGGGTCCAGCGACAGGGCCTGGCGGAAGCTCGCATCGGCGCGGTCGGTGTCGCCCATGGCGTCGTAGATCAGGCCGCGCATCTCGTGCGCAGCGGGCAGGCTGGGGTCGATGGAGACCGCCTGCTTGAGCTCGTCCAGCGCGGTGTTGTACTGCCCTTGGGCGTAGTAGGTCGTGGCCAGCTCCAGGCGGATGCGGGCACGGCGACGCACATCGCCTTCGTCCGAGGCCGTGACGATGTCAGCGCGGGCATCTGCGGCATTGCCACCCTGCGCACGCTGGGGCGAGGGCAGACCGGCACAACCGGTCAGCACCAAAGTCAGCCCCAGCACAGCCGCAACACAGCCGCGTGACCACCCCCACGGGTGGCGACGCTCGGCCAGGCGGATCACGGATCGCATCCTCATGCAGCTATCTCCTTGTTCGGGCACAGAGTGTAGGGGCTTGAGGCGCCCGCCGATGCCGGGCACTCAATGCCCATGCGTCTTCTGGCTGCTCACCGCGTGGATGACGATGGGCTGGCGCAACATGCGCTCGTCGGCCCGAGTGCGGTCCTGCACCTCGCCTGCGAGTTGGCCGCAGGCGGCATCGATGTCATCGCCCCGCGTCTTGCGCACGGTGGTGACGATGCCGGCATCGGCCAGGATGCGCGCAAAGGCCTGCACGCGCTCGTTCTGAGAACGGTGCAGCCCCGAGGCCGGGAAGGGATTGAAGGGGATCAGGTTGAACTTGCAATGGATGCGGTTGCGCACCAAGGCGATCAACTGATGGGCGTGCTCGTCGGTGTCATTGACGCCATCGAGCATGCAGTACTCGAACGTGAAGAAGTCGCGCGGTGCCGCCTGCAGGTAAGCCTGGCAGGCGCTCAGCAACTCGTCGATGGGGTATTTGCGGTTCAGCGGCACGAGCTGGTCGCGCAACGCGTCGTTCGGAGCGTGCAGCGACACGGCCAGCGCCACAGGACAATCCTGCTGCAGGCGCTCGATCATGGGCACGACACCCGAGGTGGACACCGTCACGCGGCGGCGCGACAGGCCGTAGCCGTGGTCGTCGAGCATGGTGCGCAGGGCCGGCACCAAGGCGCCGTAGTTCTGCAGCGGCTCGCCCATGCCCATCATCACCACGTTGCTGATGACCCGCTCGGACGTGTTCTGGCGCTTGCGCAAGGCGTGCTCGGCATGCCAGAGCTGCGCGACGATTTCGCCCGTGCTCAGGTTGCGGCTGAAGCCCTGGTGCCCGGTCGAGCAGAAGCGGCAGCCCACGGCACAACCCGCTTGCGAGGACACGCACAGCGTGCCGCGGTCGTCTTCCGGGATGAACACGGTTTCGACGGCATTGCCCTGTCCGACATCGAACAGCCACTTGATGGTGCCGTCAGAAGACACATGCTCGCTGATGATGCTCAGCGGCTGGATGTGGGCCACGCCTTGCAACTTGCTGCGCAGGGACTTGGCCAGGTCGGTCATCTGATCGAAATCAGACGCGCCTTTTTGATGGATCCAGCGGAACAGCTGGGTGGCGCGGAAGCGCTTTTCACCCAGTTGCTCGCAGTAAGCCGCCAGGCCGTCGAGGTCGAAATCCAGCAGATTGACAACAGTGCTCATGGGATTTCAGACCAGACGGCAGCAGGCAGCAGCCGATCAGCGGCTGTAAACGTTCAGGCCGGGGAAGAAGAAAGCGATTTCCACGGCGGCGGTCTCGGGGGCGTCAGAGCCGTGCACGGCGTTGGCGTCGATCGATTCGGCGAAGTCGGCGCGGATGGTGCCGGCAGCGGCCTTCTTGGGGTCGGTGGCGCCCATCAGGTCACGGTTCTTGACGATGGCGCCTTCGCCTTCCAGCACCTGGATGAACACGGGGCCGGAGACCATGAAGTCCACCAGGTCCTTGAAGAAAGGACGGGCGGCGTGCACAGCGTAGAACTGCTCGGCTTCGGCGCGCGACAGTTGCACCAGCTTGGCAGCGGCGACCTTCAGGCCAGCGCCTTCAAAGCGGGCGACGATTTGGCCGATGACGTTCTTGGCAACGGCGTCGGGCTTGATGATCGAGAGGGTGCGTTCGACGGTCATGAATGGATCTCCTGAATCAGCGAAATGGACAAAACCTGGGATTGTATCGTTCGAATGTGGCAAGTGCCTGTCGCTCAACGGCGACCACGACCACCGCCGCCACCTCCGCCGCCACTGCCACCACGGCGGTTGCCGCCAGAGCGGCCGCCGCCAAAGTAGGCGTCGGCGCCGATGTAGCCCACCGCGGTCTGCAAGGGGTCAGGTTGTTTGGGGCCCTTGGCCTTGGCACCGCCGTCGCGACCATGGTCCTGGTCGGGACGACCGAAACCGGACGTGATGCGCTTGGAGCCCTTGACGAAGCGCTTGTCGAAGGTCTGCTCCAGCGGGTTGGGGATCGGGCCGATGTGGTCGAAATCATCGTCCGCGTCGCGGGCACCCTGAGGTGCCTGGCCCGACATCTGGGCGCGCTCATGGTTGCCCTGCTGACCCTGGCCACGCGGGCCTTGACCGCGCTGACCACCCTGCCCGCCACCTTGGCCAAACTGACCGCCTTGATGCGGACGGCCACCCTGGCCGCCACGTCCGTCGCGACCATCGCGCCCGTCACGCCCTTGCTGGCCTTGGCCGCGCTGACCTTGTTGGCCACGCTGACCGGGCTGTTGCCCGTTGGCGCCCTGTCCTGCACCCTGCCCTGCGCGCTGACCACCCTGTTGACTGCCCTGCTGGCCGCCTTGTTGGCCACCACGCTGACCTTCGGACTGCTGACCGCGCTGCGGCTTGCCGCCCTTGCCGCGGCCCTGCGGCTCGGCGTCCTGGCGGTCCATGCCGGCCAGCGACTTCACGGCGCGAACGTCGGATTCGCCCAGCTCGGCCCACACGCCACGGCGCAGGCCGCGCGGCAGAACGATGGCGCCATAACGCACACGGATCAGGCGGTTGACGGTCAAGCCCACGGCGTCAAACAGCTTGCGCACGTCGCGGTTGCGGCCTTCGGTGATGACCACGCGGTACCACTGGTTCACGCCTTCGCCCAGGCCGTTGCTGATGGACACGAACGAAGCGGCTTGGCCTTCGATGTCCACGCCGGTCAGCAGGCGCTCGCGCGAGGCCTCGTCCAGGCTGCCCAGCACACGCACAGCGTATTCACGCTCCACGCCAAAGCGCGGGTGCATGAGCTGGTTGGCCAATTCACCGGAGTTGGTGAACAGCAGCAGGCCTTCGGTGTTCAGGTCCAGGCGACCCACCGACATCCACTTGCCATTCTGCAAACGCGGCAAGCGGCGGAACACGGTAGGGCGGCCTTGCGGGTCGTCGTGGGTGACGACTTCGCCCACCGGCTTGTGGTAAGCCAAGATGCGCGCGGCAGGCGGCGCGATGCGGATCCGGATCGGCTTGCCGGCCACCTTGACGCGGTCACCGTGCGAGATGCGCTGGCCAATGTGGGCCACCTGGTCGTTCACCTCGATGCGGCCTTCTTCGATCATCTGCTCGATGTCGCGGCGCGAACCGACGCCCGCTTGGGCCAGCACCTTCTGCAGCTTGGGCGCATCAGGCTCAGGACGCAAGACACGCTTGTAGGGGCCGGCTGGCTCCGCGCTCGCGGCCTCTTCGGATTCTTCTTCGTGGGTCTTGTCGAAATCACCCGACAACAGCTCGGCGAAGACCTCGGCAGCTTGCTGCTGGGCCATCGCGGCGCGGCGAGCGCCACGGAACTCGGTGGGATCCTCGCCCTGCGACTGGGCGCCCGGAGCCCCCTCGCTGGCCGACGCCTCCGCCAGATCGCCGTCTTCCGCGATCGGTGCAGCCCGGCCTGTGGATGCCTTGGGCGCCACAGCGGTCACAGCAGCATCGGCCACCACGTCGGCCTCGCCCATTGCTTCGGGCGCAACGGCTTCTGTCTGAGCCACAGCCGCGGGCTTGCGACGCGGCGCGCGCTTCGGGGCAGCAGCCACCGGCGCATCGACCTCGTCCGCAGCGGCAGGAGCGGCAAGCTCGACCGCCACCACCTCTGTCACCTCAGCCGCTTCCGGCGCGGGCGCATCTTCCACGGTCTTGCGGCGACGCGGCGCCCGCTTGGCCGCCACAGGCGCTTCAGCCTCTGCAGCCGCGGCCGGCACAACGGCCTCGGTCGCCTCTGGCGCGCTGGAGGCCTCGCTCACATCGGCCGCCTTGGGGCGTCGCGTGCGCTTGGGCTTGACCGCCGCTTCGGTGGCGGCCTCGACGGGGGGCTGGTTGTCCTGAGGATCTTGCATGGGCGCGGAATCGGTGGTCATGGGGCGTGTGGTGCGGAATCGGGGGCGTGGGGGGCGTGGGGCGCGTCGAGGGCAGGCAGGGCGTCGGCTTCAGCAGCTTCGCTGGCGTCCTTGGCCGATGAGGTGTCCAGCGCGGCATCGGCGAGCGGCTCATCCTCCAGCCCAGGCAAGAGGGCCTGCCCCACGGGCAAACCTTCCAGCGTGGGCAACTGGGACAAGGAGGCCAGGCCGAGGTCGTCAAGGAACTGCTTGGTGGTGGCGAACAAGGCGGGGCGGCCCGGCGCGTCGCGGTGGCCGATCACCTCGACCCAGCCGCGGTCTTCGAGCTGCTTGACGATGTTGGAGCTCACGGTCACGCCGCGGATGTCTTCGATGTCACCCCGCGTGACGGGCTGCTTGTAGGCAATGATGGCCAGTGTTTCCATCGTGGCGCGGGAGTACTTGGGCGGTTTTTCCGGGTGGAGGCGGTCCAGGTGGACTTGCACATCCGCCCGGGTCTGGAAACGCCAGCCGGAAGCCACTTCGCACAACATCACGCCCTTGCCCTGCCATTGCGCCTGGATGCGCGCGAGCATGCCACGCACCGTGTCGGCCGAGACGGTGTCGTCGAACAAGGCACGCATCTCTCGCACCGGCATGGGGTGAGGCGCGCACAGCAAGGCGGCTTCAAGGATGCGCTCGGCATCCTGGGATTGGAGGACTTCCATCGCGTCGATCGTGAGCGGGGCGGCAGCACCGGTCGGCAAAAAACCACAGCGCGGCACAGCAACACGCTGTGCGGGCGCACCGACGTTGTGCTCAACCGCGAGGCAGCCAACGGGCGTTCAAACTGGACTGTGTGGAGGGGCCTCACTGCGGAGGCGACATTCAGATGGCGTTCCACGCCATCTTCTTCACGGGCCGGCCGGTGGGGCGTGGGTTCACGCCCGGGGCTCGAGGCCAAATCACCAACCCACTATACACCAGATTGTGAATCTGCTGTGACTGCCACAGCCAAGGCCGCCCAGGCTTGCGCCATGTCGTCGGGCAGCGGGGCCTCGAACGCCAGCACCTCGCCCGTGATGGGGTGCTTGAAAGACAGTTTCGCGGCGTGCAGCGCCTGGCGACGCATGCCCAAGGCCTGCGCGCCACCGTAGAGCGCATCGGCCACCAGCGGATGCTTGCGGCTGCTCAGGTGCACGCGGATCTGGTGGGTGCGGCCCGTGTGCAGGGTGCACAGCACACCGCTGTAGGCCCGCGGCGGCAAATCGGCGGCGGGGTCTTGCCACAGCCCACACAGCAGCCGCTGCACATCGGTGCGGGCCGCCTTGCCCGCAGGCACCACGGCCATCTTGACGCGGGTGACGGGGTCGCGCCCGATGGACGACATCACCGAGAAGGCCTCGTCCACCGTGCCTTGGGCCAGGGCCAGGTACTGGCGGCTGACCTCGCGCGCCGCGATGGCGCGACTCAAGGCCGTGACGGCCTCCAGCGTCTTGCCCACGACCATCAGCCCGCTGGTGTCCTTGTCCAGCCGGTGCACGATGCCGGCACGCGGCAGCGCCACCGCGCCAGCGTGGTGGGCCAGCAGCCCGTTCATCAAGGTGCCCTGCCAGTTGCCAGCTGCGGGGTGCACGACCAAGCCT
>CAIQIL010000125.1 GCA_903871865.1 uncultured Burkholderiales bacterium | reverse complement strand
GCTGCGTGCCTATGTACTCACCACTGAGTTCGGCCCACTGTTTCCAGTCATTGAAGAGCGTTGCCGTCAGGGCCTTGTGATTGACGCCCAGGTAGCAGCGCTCTGTCATCCATCTACCCATGGCGTCCTCGGCCTCGAAGTACTCCTCGGTCGCGCTCACAACAGACTTGGGCTGGCTCAAGCCTTGGCTTTGCCAGAGCAGGCAACCCTGGACGGCCCAGGCCATGATTCCGTCGCGCTCAGCCAGCAGCTTTTCGGTCAGGAGCGGATCGCGCTTTTCTGGAGGGACCGTTATCGTGAAAGGGATCAAGTGCATGCGGCGGCGCATGGCCTCATCGATGTTGCGGATCGCAGGCTTGTGGTTACCGGCAATCAAGAGCTTGAACTGCGGTCTGTAGGTGAAAAAATCTTGATGCATCAGGCGCGCTGTGATGTCATCCCCACCCGTGATCGCCTTGATCTTGGATTCGTTCCAGCGCCTGCCTTGCTCTGTCTCAGTTGCCGATACAAAGCGTGCACCACGCAGTCCTGCCAGATCGGTGGGGTGCCGGTCCGAGCGCGACTCCATGAAGGTGTCCATAGGAGCGTTGGCGGCATAGTCGCCCAGCACCGTGGAGATTACGTTCACGAAGACCGACTTGCCGTTTGCACCGGTGCCGTACAGGAAGAACAGTGCGTGGGTGCTGATGTCACCCGTCAGGCAGTAACCGACCACACGCTGCAGGTAGTCCTGTAACTCGTCATCACCCCCTGTGACGTTGACCAGGAAATTTCGCCAAACCGGGCAATCCCCTTGCGGGGTGGCCGTGGTCACCTTGGTCATGCGGCGCTCGCGGTCATGCGGACCACGCGCACCAGTGCGCAGATCCACGATGCCACCAGGCGTGTTGAGTAGCCAGACGCTTGAGTCCCACTCATCGACCGAGGCACTGTGGCGCGGCTCGGAGCGCACAATGCGCTCGATCGCCGAGATCGTTCCAGAGCTGGCCAAGCGACCTTTGAGCTTGGTGCCATCGGCATGCACTGAAGCTGCCCGGCAAATCAGGCGACAAAGGTGCATGACATACAAGGCCTTGTCGATGTTCCAGCGCACGCCGTTCCACACAAGCCATTTGCTCCATGGTGCGCAGTAGCGCCATTCCTCGGCGAACTGGTGAGAAAAGGCCATGGCCAGCCCATCCTCGTTCGTGTAGTCGATCCCATCGACCAGCTGCATGGGCGTGTGCGCGTCAATCTGATGCACGACCGGAACGCGCTCGCCCACGGCAAGAAAGCCAGCGATGTCAAAGCCGTCTTGCACCGCATCGGCCACATCCCAGCCCTCGGGCTTTTCTGCCGGGGGCTGCAAGATGACGCAGGACTTGGCCCCAGCCTGCATGATGGCCTGCGAAGCATGGTCGGCATATTGCCAGCCAGGTTTGTCACGATCTGGCCAGATCAGGACGTGCTTGCCAGACAGGGGGGACCAGTCGGTTTTCTCAACTGGTGCGTTGGCGCCGTGCATGGCCGTGGTGGCGCACACACCCAGATCAATCAATGCTTGAGCGCACTTTTCGCCCTCCACCATCACGACCTCCTCAGCCTTGAGCATGCCCGGCTGGTTGTACAGCGGACGCGGCTCAGGTGGAGCCATCTTGCGGCGGCGCACATCCCATGGCCTGAACTCCTTGCGGCCCGGCTCTGGGTCGTAGCGGTACACCACGGCGATGAGTTTTCCGCTGGAATCCTGGTAATCCCACTTGGCTGTTGCAGGTCCCAGCTCATCCACTGCAGGGGCTTTGGATTTGCTCGCGGCCACCGCGCTGGCGGGCATCGCCGAGACGCGTCCGAGCCAGCCTTTAGCCCGTTCAAGCACCCGGGGAAACTGAGCTTGCACATCTAGGTTGTAGTAGCGGGCGATGAGGTCGAGGATGTCTCCGCCTTCACCCGTGGCGCGGTCGGTCCACAAGCCAGTCTTGGGGCCCGAAAGCAGGAGCTCCAGGCTGTCGCCGGGACCACCCATCACATCGCCGACCAGGTACTTGTTCTGGCGACGTTTGCCCGAAGGCCAGATATCCAGTGCCAGTAGACCCAGTTGTTCGTTGAGGGCTGATCGGATTTCATCTTTCTCACGCGCCGTGTCAGTGCCGCCCTCAGCTGCCTTGCGCTCTTGGCCGCT
>CAIQIL010000124.1 GCA_903871865.1 uncultured Burkholderiales bacterium | reverse complement strand
GGACTTGCGCGACCAGCCCAACAACAACGGCAGACCCAAGTCCAGCAACTCGCGCTGGCGGCGCAGCAGCGCGAGGTTGTGCTCGGGCGTCTTGCCAAACCCGATGCCGGGGTCCAGGGTGATGCGCGCGTCGGCCACACCCGCCTGGCGCACCGCGGCCAGCCGTCCCAGAAGGAAGTGCCTTACCTCGTCCATCACATCGGCATAGGCTGGCGCTTGCTGCATGGTGTCGGGGTCGCCCTGCATGTGCATGAGGCAGACACCGCAGCGCCCATGGTCACGCACCACGTCCAGCGCACCCGGGGCCAGCAAGGCGCGGATGTCGTTGACGATGTCCACGCCAGCGTCCAGCGCACGCTGCATGACTTCGGTCTTGCACGTGTCCACAGACACGGGCACGCCCAGCGTCAGTGCGCCCTTGACCGTGCCTGCGATGCGGGCCCATTCCTGAGCGGGTGGCACCGTGGGCGCCCCTGGGCGCGTGGACTCACCGCCAATGTCCAGGATGTGTGCGCCCTCGGCCACCAGCTGCTCCGCGTGGCGCAGCGCCGATGCCGTGCTGTCATGCTGGCCGCCATCGGAAAACGAGTCGGGCGTGACGTTGACGATGCCCATGATCTGCGGGCGGCTGAGGTCGATGTCGAACCGGGTGGTCTGCCAGTGATGCATGGGGCTGAGGGGTGGCGGTGTTGGTTGGCCCCTGATGGGCTGAAAAAGCAAACGGGGCCGAAGCCCCGTTGTGTGTGAGCGCAAGGCCCGCAGATCAGACCGCGGCCGGCGCACCGTCGGTGCTTACCGGCGGCTTGGTGCCACCGCTGGGCTTGTTGGTCGGCGGGTTCCAGTCCTTTGGAGGACGGGGCTCGCGGCCTTCCATGATGTCGTTGATCTGCTCTGCGTCGATGGTTTCCCACTCCAGCAGGGCCTTGGCCATGGCGTGCATCTTGTCCTGGTTGTCTTCGATGAGCTTGCGCGCCGTGGCGTACTGCTCGTCGATGATCTTGCGGATCTGCTTGTCTACCTTCTGCATGGTCTCTTCGGACATGTTGGTGGTCTTGGTGATCGACCGGCCCAGGAAGACTTCGCCTTCGTTGTCGGCATACACCATGGGGCCCAACTCATCGGTCATGCCGTAGCGGGTAACCATGTCGCGGGCGATGGCCGTGGCGCGCTCGAAATCGTTCGACGCGCCAGTGGTCATCTGGTTCATGAAGACTTCTTCGGCGATGCGGCCACCGAACAGCACCGAGATGGTGTCCAGCATGCGCAGCTTGTCCATGCTGTAGCGGTCACCTTCGGGCAACTGCATGGTCACACCCAGCGCGCGGCCGCGCGGGATGATGGTGACCTTGTGGACAGGGTCGGTCTTGGGCAGCATGCGCGCAACCAGGGCATGGCCGGCTTCATGGTAGGCGGTGTTCTTGCGCTCCTCCTCTGGCATGACCATAGACTTGCGCTCGGGGCCCATCATGATCTTGTCTTTGGCCTTCTCGAAGTCCTGCATCTCGACGACGCGGCCACTGCGGCGGGCGGCGAACAGCGCGGCTTCGTTGACCAGGTTGGCCAGGTCGGCACCGGAGAAACCGGGGGTGCCGCGGGCCAGAATGTCGGCGCGAATGTCCGGGCTCACGGGCACCTTGCGGATATGCACGTTCAGGATTTGCTCGCGGCCACGGACATCGGGCAGCGTGACATAGACCTG
>CAIQIL010000123.1 GCA_903871865.1 uncultured Burkholderiales bacterium | reverse complement strand
CATCACCGAAGGCATCCCCGTGCGCGACATGCTGATGGTGCGCAACAAGATGAAGGCCAAGGAAGCGGCTGGCGGCAAGAAGACCCTGCTGCTGGGCCCCAACTGCCCCGGCCTGATCACGCCCGAAGAGATCAAGATCGGCATCATGCCCGGTCACATCCACCGCAAGGGCCGCATCGGTGTGGTCTCGCGCTCCGGCACGCTGACCTACGAAGCCGTGGCACAGCTGACCGAACTCGGCCTGGGCCAGTCCAGCGCCGTGGGCATCGGCGGTGACCCGATCAACGGCCTGAAGCACATCGACGTGATGCGCGCCTTCAACGACGATCCCGAGACCGACGCCGTCATCATGATCGGCGAGATCGGTGGTCCTGACGAGGCCGAAGCCGCCCAATGGTGCAAGGACCACATGAAGAAGCCCATCGTCGGCTTCATCGCCGGTGTCACCGCCCCTCCGGGCAAGCGCATGGGCCACGCCGGTGCGCTGATCTCTGGCGGCGCCGACACGGCCGATGCCAAGCTGGCGGTCATGGAAGAGTGCGGCTTCAAGGTCACGCGCAACCCGTCGGAAATGGGCCGTATCCTGAAGTCCCTGATCTGAACGTTGTGACGTGATTTGGCCTGGATCTGCATGATCTGGCCGGATGCATGGGGCCGGCGCATCACCCTTCCGGGGGTGGTTCGCCGGCCCGGTTTTTTGTCTGAACGACCCCCTCAGCCCCTACACTCATGGGCTGAATCCTTTTTCGCACATGGACGCCTTCCTCACCCCCGAGTTCTGGCTTGCAGTGGGCCAGATCATCATGATCGACATCCTGCTGGGCGGCGACAACGCCATCGTCATCGCCCTGGCTTGTCGCAACCTGCCGCCCGAGTTGCGCCGCAAAGGCATCCTGTGGGGCACCTTGGGGGCCATCCTGCTGCGCGTGGTGCTGATTTTCTTCGCCATGTCGCTGCTGGCGCTGCCTTACCTGAAACTCGTGGGCGCGGCCTTGCTGTTGTGGATCGGCGTCAAGTTGCTGGTGCCGGAAGACGAAGATCACGGCAACCTGCAGGCCAGCGACCGCCTGCTCGGCGCCATCAAGACCATCATCGTGGCCGACTTCGTGATGAGCGTGGACAACGTCATTGGCATCGCGGGTGCGGCCCAAAGCGCCGGCCATGAAGGCCACCAGATGCCGCTGGTGATCTTCGGTCTGCTGGTGAGCATCCCCATCATCGTGTGGGGCAGCAGCTTGGTGCTGAGCCTGATGGACCGCTTCCCCATCATCGTCACGGCTGGCGGCATGCTGCTGGGCTGGATTGCGGGCACCTTGGCGGTGACGGACCCGGCCATCCAGGGCCACCTGCCGCAAGGTGATGTCGTCCGTTATGTGGCGGGTGGTTTGTGTGCCTTGTTGGTGCTGGCCGTGGGCAAGGCGCTCGCCGCCCGTGCCGAGCCCGCCACCCCCTGAGCACCGCGGGCAGGATGCCGATGTCCCTGTGGTTGCTCTTGCTGGTGCTGCTTGTGGCGATCTGGCTGGCTTGGCGCAGCCCCTGGGGCCGGCGCACGGCCGCACGGGCCCGGCGCAACGGTCGGCAGGCCGCCACGGATTGGGCGGACTTCACCGACACCTCGCCTGTGGCCGAGGCTGCCGCGCAGGCGCGCCGAAACAGGCGCCAAGCCGAACGAGACGAATTCGTGGATTCGTCGTGGGTCCACCGCGATGCGTCTCGCCATGACAGCGCCCATGACAGCACCCTGAGCGGTGCCCGCAGCTCATCTCCCGCCCTGGACAGCTGGTTCGACGAGTTGGACGAGGCCCGTGTGCAAGATGGCAGGCACTCGCAGCCCATGCCGCTGACGCCGCCGCAGCGCATACAGCGCGTTCTGCAGGCGCAAGGCGAGGCGCCGATGGACCAGGCCTGGGAGACCCTGCGCGCTCACATCCCGGACGCCAGCCACCGCGAGGCGACCCTGCAGACCTGCGAGCGCATCGCGGCGGCCTTCGAGGCCGATGCCCGTTTCGAAGCCGCCCGCGATGTTTATGAGCACATGGCCGACATCGACCCCGACTGGCCCGAGGTGCGCAACCGCCTGATGCGCGTGCGCGGCCTGGCCCAGGTGGCCACGGTCAGCTCCTGGGGATCGGTGCCGCCGCGGCCGGTACCCAGCTTGACGCAACCGGGCCTGGGGCGCTACCTCATCGACAAACCGCTGGGGCAAGGCGCCATGGGCGCGGTCTATCAAGGGCATGACCCCGCCACCGGCCGGCGCGTGGCCATCAAGACCATGGCCTTGTCCCGCGAATTCAGCGGCGATGACCTGGTGGACGCCCGCAACCGCTTCCTGCGCGAGGCCGAGATGGCCGGTCGCCTGCAGCACCCTGACATCGTCGGCATCCTGGACGCGGGCGAAGCCGACGGCTTGGCCTACATCGCCATGGAACTGGTCGAAGGCGTGGACCTGAGCCGCCACACCCAGCCGGGCCAACTGCTCAGCGTGCCGCAGGTGCTGCGCATCACCGCCCGGGTGGCCGAGGCGCTGGCCTACGCACACACCCGCGGCGTCACCCACCGCGATGTCAAGCCGGCCAACATCATGGTCGATCTGGCCCACGATGTGGTCAAGGTGATGGATTTCGGCGTGGCCCGCGTGGCCGATGCCACCCGCACGCGCACGGGCGTGGTGCTGGGCACGCCCACCTTCATGTCGCCTGAGCAGCTGTCTGGGCAGCCCACCGACGGTCGCAGCGATGTGTACTCGCTGGGCGTCACGCTGTTCCAGTTGCTCACCGGTGCGCTGCCCTACCGCAACGATTCCATGGCCGCGCTCATGCGCGCCATCGGCCGCGAGCCGCCCACGCCGCTGGCCAGCTTGCGCCCTGACCTGCCGCCCGCGCTCGGCGACATCGTGGCGCTGGCGCTGCAAAAACACCCGGCCACGCGCTACGCGAACGGCCAGCAAATGGCCGATGATCTGAGGGCGGTGCTGCGCAGCCTGCCCGAATCGCCTCCTGCGCAGGTGCCGCGACCGGGTGGCGCCCTGGACATCGATCTGGCTTGACGACGCCCACGCAACGCCCGAGCAACGCCTTGACGACATCCCCGATCCCCGCATCGACCCAACACAGCGACAATTTGCCCATGGAGTTCGAGTTCTACAGTCAAACCGACACCGGGCGGGTGCGCACCAACAACGAGGACAGCATCGCCCTCGAGGAGCCGTGCGCCCTGGCCGTCCTGGCCGATGGCATGGGGGGCTACGCCGCGGGCGAGGTGGCCAGCGGCATGGCCTGCGAGTTCATCCGGGCCGAGCTGGGCCGCTGGCTGAGTGAAGCGGCGGCCAACGCCAGCGACACCGACGTCAAGCGCGCCATGGACATCTGCGTGGACAACGCGAACCGCGCCATCTTCAGCGCGGCCAATTCCAACCCGACCTACGCCGGCATGGGCACGACCCTGGTGATGGGCGTGTTCCGCTCCGGGCGCTTGCTGATGGGGCACATCGGCGACTCCCGCGGCTACCGCTGGCGCGCCGGCCAGCTCCAGCAGATCACCAAAGACCATTCGTTACTGCAAGAGCAGATCGACGCTGGCATGCTCACGCCCGAGCAGGCGCTGTATTCGGCCAACAAGAACCTCGTGACGCGGGCCCTGGGCGTGGAAGACCTCGCCCTGCTGGAGACCCATCTGCACGAGGTCCAGTCCGGCGACATCTACCTGATGTGCTCGGACGGGCTGTCCGACATGCTGCGCGACCCGCAGATCGCTGACGTCATGTCTGCCCACACGTCGCTGGCGGACATGGGGGTGGCGCTGGTCGCTGCGGCGAACGAGGCGGGCGGGCGGGATAATATCGCGGTCGTGCTGGTGCGGGCTCAGGGAGTGGCCGAACCGGCGCCCAGGTCATGGTGGCCCTTCAAACGGCTGGGCGGCCTGGGCTGAACATCAAAAATCAAGGTCCATACCCGAAGAGGTTCCGAATGGGAAAACTGGTTGTCTCGCTCGAT
>CAIQIL010000122.1 GCA_903871865.1 uncultured Burkholderiales bacterium | reverse complement strand
TGGTGACCGAGTTGAAGAAGGTCTCGGCCAGCTCGGGCTGCTTGTGGCCCGTCAGCAAGCCGATGTAGAACAGCTTGATCTGGTGCCAGACTTCCATCGGCAGGGAGCTGGCCTCGTAGTCGTGCTCCAGCCGCTCCACCGCTTCTTCCACGCGCAGGTCGTAGAACTCGATGCGCGCGCGCTGGGCGAGTTGCTGACCGTGCCAGTCCGCCTTTTCGAAGCGCTTTTTGGCGTCCGCGCTGGTCTCCGAAAAGATCTTGTAGTGGCGGTCAAAGCCATCGAGCAGCGCCCGGGCGATGTCGAACACCCGCGGGTCGGTGAGCTGCTGGGGGAACATCGTCATGGGGTGGGCCCGGGGTTGGTCTGGTCGTGATGGGCATAGCGCTGCTTCAGCTCGCTCAGCGCCTGCTCGAAGGCGGGTTGCACCTGCTGCGATGCAGACACGGTCATCTTCAGGTCCTTGATCAGGCCGTTGTTGAGGCCGTAAACCCAGCCGTGCACCACCACCTCCTGGCCGCGCGCCCAGGCGTCGTGCACCACCGTCGTCTCGCACACATGGCTGCACTGGACGAGCACATTGAGCTCGCACAAGGCATCGTGGCGCACCGGCCCGTCGGACAAGGTCTGGAGCCAATCGCGGTGCTGGTTGCGCACATCCTTGACGTGGCGCAGCCAGTTGTCGGCCAAGCCGATGCGCACATCGTTCATCGCAGCGTGCACCCCGCTGCAACCATAGTGCCCCACCACCATGATGTGTTTGACCTTGAGCGAATCGATGGCGAATTCCATCACCGACAGGCAATTCAGATCGGTGTGAACGACCACATTGGCCACGTTGCGGTGCACGAACATTTCGCCTGGCAAAACCCCGCAGATTTCGTTGGCGGGCACGCGGCTGTCGCTGCAGCCGATCCAGAGGTAGTCTGGCGTTTGCTGCTTTTGCAGGCGGGTGAAGAAGCCCGGGGTGCGTTGCTCGATGTCGCGCGCCCAGGCACGGTTGCTGTCGAAGAGGTGGTGTAGCGTCGTCATGGCACCAGTGTAGACAAGGCTGAGGCTGCCAACAGGAATTCATCCCGCAGGCACAATGGCCTGTCTTGACTTTTGTGCCGATCGGTTCCTCTTTCGCATGACCCAGCTCGCCCCCACCGTCACGGCCGCGCCTCCCGCCATCACCTACCCTTGGGGCGAGGCCATGCCCGCCACCGGCGAGCGCCTGGACCTGCGCCGCGGCCTGCACTGGGTGCGCATGCCCATGCCCTTCGCGCTCAACCACATCAACCTGTGGGTGCTGGACGACCACGATGCAGATGGCGCCGGCACGCAGCCCACCTGGACGATCGTGGACGCTGGCGTGGCCACGGAGACCATCCGTTCGGCCTGGCAAACGCTGTTCGCGGGCCCGCTGGCGGAGCGGCCGCTGTCGCGCATGCTGGTCACGCACATGCACCCGGACCACGTGGGCAATGCGCAATGGCTGATCGATCACTTCAGCGCACCGCAGCAGCCTGCTCGTCTGTGGATGAGCGCCACCGACCACTTCGCGGCACAACTCGCCTGCCAGTCCACCACCGGCTTTGGCGGCGAGCGCGCGGCCGCCTTCTTCATGAGCCACGGCCTGCGCCAGCCCGATGACGTGGCCAAGATCCGCGCGCGCACCGGTTATTTCTCCTCGCTGGTGCCCGAGGTGCCCTATGCCTACCGCCGCCTGATGGACGGCATGACCGTGCACATCGGCGAACGCGACTGGCATTGCATGGCCGGCCATGGCCACAGCCCCGAGCACATCGCCCTGTTCAACGAGCGCGACGGCCTGCTGATTTCGGGCGACATGCTGCTGCCCAAGATTTCGACCAACGTCAGCGTGCTCGACCTGGAGCCTGAAGCCGACGCACTGGGCCTCTTCCTGGCCTCGCTGGACCGCATGCGCGCCCTGCCCGATGACACGCTCGCCCTGCCCTCGCACGGCCTGCCCTTCACCGGCATCCACACCCGCATCCAGCAGCTGCACGACCACCATGCCGAACGCCTCGACGAGGTGCTGGCCGCCTGCGCGCTCCAGCCTTCATCGGCCGCCGAGATGCTGCCGGTGCTGTTCAAGCGCCAGCTCGACCTGCACCAGACGACCTTCGCCATGGGCGAGTCGGTGGCGCACCTGAACCACCTGTGGCACCAGGGCGCGCTGAAGCGGGAGATGGACGGAGAAGGCGTCTGGCGCTTCAGTCCGGGATGACGACGCGGCGCAGCTGATCGCGCGCGGCATCGAACTCGGGCATGACCGAGCGGACCACGTCCCAGAAGCGCGGGCTGTGGTTCATCTCGCGCAGGTGGGCGAGTTCGTGCGCGACCACGTAGTCGATGACGCTGTGGCTGAAGTGCATGAGGCGCCAGTGCAGGCGGATGGAACCGTCGGCGCTGGCACTGCCCCAGCGGGTGCGCGCCGATGACAGGGCGATGCGCGTGACCTGCACGCCCAGTTGCACGGCGAAGTGCTGCACGCGCTGCGCGAACAGATCACGGGCCTCGCGCTGCAGCCAGGCCTGGACGGCATCGCGGATCTGGTCAGGGTCGGCCTGGTGCGGCAGGCCCAGGCGCAGGGTGTGGCGGCAAGGTGCAGCGTCCAGCGAAGCGGGCTGGAAGCGGGCGCCGGAGATCATCGGGTCGAGCACGACGGTGACCGGCTCGCCCAGGTAGGGAAACTGGCATCCAGCGCGCCAGTCGATCTGGGCCGACACCCGCTTGCGGGCGCGCTCGCGCTGGTCCAGCAACTTGGCGCAGATCCAGCGCTCCTTGGCGCGCAGGGCCACCTCGATGTCAGACCAGGACACCCACGTCGGCGCGCGCACCGACAGGCCTTCGTCGCTGACCACCATGCCGATGCTGCGGCGGCGCACGCGCTTGCACTCGTAGCCCACCAGGGCCTTGCCCAGGCGGATTTCACGCTCTGCACGCGGGTGGCGGAACACCGGCATGCTGCCCATCAAGGCCGCCTCGGGCACCGTGGTGCGGGCCTCGGCAAGCTGGGCTGCGGCCAGGGCGCCCGCCGACGGCGCAGCGCCGGCTCCTGCACGACCCTCTTCGCTGGCACCGGCCGAGGCTTGGCCCTCGTCGGTCCACAGGCTGAGCTGGTCGGCGGGCGGCAGGCTCAACCCAGCTCTCCCATGTGGGTGGCCACGGGTTCGTCTTCGCCATGGCTGCGACGTTCGCGCAGCACGATGAAATCGGCGAAGGCCGACAGGTCGGGGTGGATGGTCAGGTCGGGCACACGCTGACGCAAATCGAGCAGCTCGGCCTCGGTCATCGTGGCCGCCTGGCCGGTGCGCACCAAGTGGGGCTCGCAGCCCACCGACTGCGCGGCCAGCACATCGCGCGGCAGGTCACCCACCATCGGCACGCCCTCCAGGCTGCAACCGAAGCGCTGGCCGATCGTCTGGAACAGGCCCGGCAGCGGTTTGCGGCAGGTGCAGTTGTCCTCAGGCGTATGCGGGCAGAAAAACACCGCCTCGATGCGGCCACCGACGCGCGCCAGCATCTGGTTCATCTTGGCGTGCATGGCATTGAGCGCGACCATGTCGAACAGGCCGCGGCCGATGCCCGATTGGTTGGTCGCCACCACCACGTGCCAGCCGGCGTGGTTGAGCCGGGCGATGGCCTCCAGCGCCCCGGGCAGCGGCACCCACTCGTCGCTGGACTTGATGTAGTCCTCGCGTTCGTGGTTGATGGTGCCGTCGCGGTCGAGGATGACGAGCTTCATCGCCTCTCCGGGGTGGTGGGGTCTGGAGAACACGTCAGGCTGCCAGTCGGGAGATGTCGGCCACGCGGTTCATCGCCGCGTGGAGCGTCGCCAGCAGCCCCAAGCGGTTCGCCTTCAGCGCGGCGTCGTCGGCATTGACCATGACGCCATCGAAGAACGCATCCACCGGGGCCCGCAGCACGGCCAAGGCCTGCAAGGACGCAGTGTAGTCGCCCTGCTCGAACGCGGCCTGTGCTTTTGGCACGACCGCCTGCAAAGCCTCGTACAGGGCGCCCTCGGCGGGCTCCTTGAACAGCGCGGCGTCCACCTGGGCCTCGACCGCGGTTTCGGCCTTCTTGAGGATGTTGCTGACGCGCTTGTTGGCGGCCGCCAGCGCTTCGGCCTCGGTCAGGGCCGCGAAGGCGCGCACCGCCGCCAGACGGCGAGGGATGTCGCCCAGTCGCGGCGGCTGCAGGGCCAGCACGGCATCGACCTCCTGCGCGCTGTAGCCCTG
>CAIQIL010000121.1 GCA_903871865.1 uncultured Burkholderiales bacterium | reverse complement strand
GTCTTATATAAGACATAAGAGCATTGACGCAACAGGCCTTTGTCCATAGACTGTCGCGCGACGCTACACTTGCGGTCTTACCCTTACCCCTTCTCATTTTCGGAGTTGCCATGAGCAAAGCACCCGTTCGCGTCGCCGTCACCGGCGCCGCTGGCCAAATCGGTTACGCCCTCCTGTTCCGCATCGCCTCGGGCGAAATGCTGGGCAAGGACCAGCCTGTCATCCTGCAGCTGCTGGAGATCCCCGATGAGAAGGCCCAGAACGCCCTGAAGGGCGTGATCATGGAGCTGGAAGACTGCGCTTTCCCGCTGCTGGCCGGCATCGAAGCCCACTCTGACCCCCTGCAAGCTTTCAAAGACACCGACTATGCCCTGCTGGTGGGCGCACGTCCCCGTGGCCCCGGCATGGAGCGCGCCGACCTGCTGGCCGCCAACGCCCAGATCTTCACGGCCCAAGGCAAGGCACTGAACGCCGTGGCTTCGCGCAACGTGAAGGTGCTGGTTGTGGGCAACCCCGCCAACACCAACGCCTACATCGCCATGAAGTCGGCCCCGGACCTGCCGGCCAAGAACTTCACCGCCATGCTGCGCCTGGACCACAACCGCGCTGCCTCGCAACTGGCTGCCAAGACCGGCACCAAGGTGGGCGACATCCGCAAGCTGACCGTCTGGGGCAACCACTCGCCCACGATGTACGCCGACTACCGCTTCGCCACCACGAACGGCAAGTCGATCAAGGACCTGGTCAATGACCAAGTCTGGAACGCCGACACCTTCCTGCCGACCGTGGGCAAGCGTGGCGCCGCCATCATCGCCGCTCGCGGCCTGTCGTCGGCTGCTTCGGCTGCCAACGCCGCCATCGACCACATCCGTGACTGGGCCCTGGGCTCCAACGGCGAGTGGGTCACCATGGGCGTGCCTTCGAACGGCGAGTACGGCATCCCCGCCGGCATCGTGTTCGGCTTCCCCGTGATCACCGAAAACGGCGAGTACAAGATCGTCACCGGTCTGGAAATCGATGCCTTCTCGCAAGAGTGCATCAACAAGACCCTGGCCGAACTGCAAGGCGAGCAAGACGGCGTCAAGCACTTGCTGTGATCCCGATGTGATGCAAGGCGGCGCAAGCTGCCTCACAATGAAAACCGGCGACCTTCGGGTGCGCCGGTTTTTTTGTTTGAGCCCGCCTTGACCGCCCTGAGGATGCACAAGATGTCCACGCTGACCACCATCCACCCCCGCCACGCGCTGTTTGGCGCTGAGGCCGCGGCCCACCACCTGCCGGTGTGCGACCACTACGCGGGCGTCGAAGCGCGCATGCGCAAGAGCCTGGCCTTGCAGGCCGAGATGGCCGAGGCCGCCGGCCGCGCCGTGTTCGATGTGACGCTGGACCTGGAGGACGGTGCGCCGGTGGGTGGCGAGCACGAGCACGCCCTGCTGGTGGCCGAGCTGCTCGACAGCCCGGCCAACGCCTGGGGCCGCGTGGGCGTGCGCGTGCACGATGCGGGGCACAAGCGCTTCGAGGACGACCTTGACACCCTGATCGGCCGGGTGGGCGCCAAACTGGCCTACATCATGGTGCCCAAGCTGACCGGCGTGGCGGACACGCGCCGCGCCATCGACGCCATCAAGGCCGCGCGCGTCAAGCATGGCGTGAGCCACGTGATCCCGGTGCATGGCTTGATCGAGACGCTCAGCGGTTTGCGGGACGTCGCGCAGATCGCCACCCTGCCCGGACTGGAGTCGCTGTCTTTCGGGCTGATGGACTTTGTGTCGGCGCACCGTGGCGCGATCCCCGCATCGGCCATGGGCGCGCAGGGCCAGTTCGCGCACCCGCTGGTGTTGCGCGCGAAGATGGAAATCGCCGAGGCCTGCCACGCGGCGGGCATCACGCCCTCGCACTGCGTGGTGACAGAGTTCAAGGACACCCGCGCGCTGTCGAAAGCGGCCGAGCGCGCCAGCCGCGAGCTGGGCTACACGCGCATGTGGAGCATCCACCCGGACCAGATCCCGGTGATCATCGATGCCTTCGCGCCGGTGACGGCCGAGGTGGACGATGCGGTGGAGATTTTGAGCGCCGCGCAGGCCGCGCACTGGGCGCCCACGTCCTACCACGGCGTGCTGCACGACCGCGCCAGCTACCGCCACTACTGGTTCGTGCTGGAGCGCGCCTGGCTGACCGGGCAGCCGCTGCCGGCGGAGATCCGACAGGCGTTTTTCGGCTGAGGGCCGTCAGGCCGCCCGGGCTTCGTCAGCCGCGGGTCAAATCGCGGGTCAGATCACTCAAGGCCCGCGCGACGAACTGCCGTGGCACCGTGGGGCGCGAGACGCGCACATCGAACCAGGCGCGCACGTCCTGGTCGAGCAGGTTGCCGTGCATGAAGTTGTAGACCGCCTTCTTCAGGGCCACGCCCAGGCGGTCGTGGTCCACGCCCGTCGGATCGATGAAGCCGACGTCGTTGCGCGCAAAGCTGCCCTCGGGCAGGGGCACGAGTTCGATGCCGTACTCGGCCGGGTTCAGGCCCACGGGCGAGTGCACCGTGCAGGCGAAGCGGTGGAAGAAGCCGGAATGGATGCAGCCGGCCCCGAAGAGCTGGCGCACGTATTCCAGCGCATCGACCGTGTCTTGCACCGTTTGCGTGGGGAAGCCGTACATCAGGTAGGCGTGGACCATGATGCCGGCGTCCGCGAAGGCCTTGGTGACGCGCGCCACCTGGGCCACGGACACACCCTTCTTCATGAGCTGCAGCAGGCGGTCTGAGGCGACTTCCAGCCCGCCCGAGATGGCGATGCAGCCGCTTTGGGCCAACAACTCGGCCAGCTCGGGCGTGAAGGTTTTTTCAAACCGCACATTGCCCCACCAGCTGATCTGCACGCCGCGCTTGAGCAGCTCTTCGGCGAGCGCGCGCAGCACTTTCGGGGGCGCGGCCTCATCGACGAAATGGAAGCCGGTCTGGCCGGTTTCCTGGACGATGGCCTCGATGCGGTCGACCAGCACCTCGGCGGACGCGGCCTCGTAGCGCGAGATGTAGTCCAGGCTGACGTCGCAGAAGCTGCACTTCTTCCAGTAGCAGCCGTGCGCCACGGTGAGCTTGTTCCAGCGCCCGTCCGACCAGAGCCGGTTCATGGGGTTGAGCATGTCCAGCAGGGACAGGTACTTGTCGAGCGGCAGGCCGTCCCAGGTCGGGGTGCCCACGTCGCTGAAGGGCACGTCGGGCTCTTGCCATTGCATGAGCTTGACCGCGCCTGCGTCGTCGCGCACGAAGGTGCGCACCAGGCGCTCGCGGCTGCGGCGGCCGGCCACGTGTTCGAGCAGGGCCAGCAGCGGGCGCTCGCCAGCGTCCAGCGAGACGAAATCGACGAAGTCGAACACGCGGGGCTCGGCCAGCTCGCGCAGCTCGGTGTTGACGAAACCGCCGCCCAGCGCGATGCGGATGCCGGGGTGCTTCGCCTTGATCGCCTGAGCGATGCGGAAGGCCGCATAGACCGCCCCCGGGAAGGGCACGGACAGCAGCACCAACCCAGGTTGATGGCGCTGGACGGCGTCGAGCGCCAGCTCGCACAAGGTGGCGTCCACCAGGTTGTGCGGGGCTGCCAGGGCTTGGGCCAGCGGGTCGAAGCTGGGCTGGCTCATGGCCAGCGACTCGGCGTAGCGCACGAACTCGAAGCGCGGGTCGATGGCATCGCGCAGCACATCGGCCAGGTCGTTGAGGTAGAGCGTGGCGATGTGGCGGGCGCGGTCTTGCAGGCCAAGCGCGCCGAAGGCCCAGGCCAGCGGGTCGCCGCCATCGGCTTCGTCGTCGTGGACGTAGTGGTCGAGCGCAGCGAAGCGCGGGCCCTCGGGCAGGAAGCCGCGGCCGGCGATGCGGTGGGCCAGCGTGGCGTCCCGGCCCTGCAGGAAGGCGATGGTGCGGTCGATGGTGGCGAGGTAGGCATCGGCCTGCTCGGCGAACGAGCGCACCGCCGCGCTGCGGGCAGCCGCCGATGAGGCCGGCAAGGCATCGACCACCTCGCGCACCGACTGCAGGCCGGCACGCGACAGCAGGCGCAACACCAGGGCCAGGGCGAGGTCCTCCTGCGCCGCGTCCACGCCCTGCTGACGCAGGAAACCGGTGAGGTAGGCGGTGGACGGGTACGGCGTGTTGAGCTGCGTCATCGGGGGGATGAACGACAGGACACGGGGCGTCGCACGCGCGTCAAGCGGGTTGAGCGCGGCGGGCGCTGCAGGCAGGGTCATGCGAGGGCCAGGCGGGACAGCAAGAGGAGGAGGCGGCATTGTGCCAGCGACGCCTGCGGCCGTCAGCCCGCGCCACCCATGCCGCATCGTGGGAAAGGCCCGCTGCTTCTGCGTGACTTATGCACGCTTGGCGGAACGCGCGGCTGCGAACGTCCTGCAGATGGGGGGAGCGGCGGCGCTGCGCGCTTGGCGCCATTCGCGTAACATCCCCCCACAAAGTTGTACCCGTCACAGGAAGTACCCATGCAGTTCACCCGCCTTGCCTCCGCCCTTGCCCTGAGCGCCCTGTTTTGCCTGACCGGCACCGCTCAGGCGGCGTCCATCGTGGTCAATGGCTCGCTGACAGGCTCGATCGCCAACATGGGCACCCCGTCCGGCTGGCAAACCCTGGAGGGCACGCCTGACACGCTGGACGGCGGCAACAACGTCGGCGTCACGGGTGCCACGGACTTCGCGGTCGCGCCCAGCGCATCGCCCGACGGCGGCACCTGGGTCGGCCTGGGCATCAACGGCAGCTATGTCGAGCGTTTCGGCCAGGTGCTCAGCGGCCTGTCGGTCGGCCAGACCTACACCGTGAGCTGGTTCGCCGGCAACTTCGGCCTGAGCCAGACCACCGGTTCCTCGCCGGTGCAGTACCTGGGCAGCAATGCCATCGACGTGATGCTGGATGGCGTGTCGATCGGCCATGGCAGCACGCTGGGCCTGTCGTCGAACTGGCTGAGCGAGTCCCTGACTTTCACGGCGACATCGGCCGCCCAGCAGCTGTCGTTCCGGCTGGCCGACACCACCAAGGCCTACCTGTCGATCGACGGCATCGCCGTGGTCACGGGCGGCACGCCCCCGGCCGTGCCCGAACCCGGCACCTGGGCACTGATGGGCATGGGCCTGATCGGCCTGGCCCTCGCCAAGCGCCGCACGCTGGGCTGATCCAGGGCTCAGCCTGCGCGCAGCTTGCGCCACAAGGTGGTGCGGC
>CAIQIL010000120.1 GCA_903871865.1 uncultured Burkholderiales bacterium | reverse complement strand
GCGTGAGCGTGTTGCGCAACGAGGCCCAGCAAGTCACCCAGCACATCCGGGTGTTCAACGACATCTCGCGGCTCAAGGCTCAGCAGCGTGAGCTGACCGAGCAGGCGCGCCGCGACAGCCTCACCGGCTTGCCCAACCGCCGGGAATTCGGCGATCGCCTGCGCTTGGCCATGGCCCGCGCCCGACGCCAACCCCAGACGCTGGCGCTGATGTACGTGGACCTCGACGGTTTCAAGGCCATCAACGACCAGTTGGGCCATGCCGCAGGCGATCACTTGCTCGTCGAGGTGGGTCGACGCATGGAGGAGTGCGTCCGGACAACAGACTGCGTCTGCCGCCTGTCGGGCGACGAGTTCACCGTGATCCTGGAGGGCGCAGGCCACCCGGACGAGGTGAAGCGCATCGCCAGCCGCATCGTGGAGCGCCTGGCCCAACCGTGCCAGATCGATGCGCACACCGTCCAGGCGCGCGCCAGCCTGGGCGCTGCGATGTGGACGGAAGATGAGGACATGGACGCGTTCTGCCAGCGTGCCGACACTGCCATGTACGCGGCCAAGCATGCCGGCAAGGGCCGCTTCGTGCTGGACACAGCCAGCGCCTGGAGTGCGACCAGCGCGGGGCTCTACGCGGGCGCTGCTTGACGCCTCATCCCCCTCGACCGAGGGCTGCACCACCCCAGTGCAGGGGCCATGGGCCGATGCGGCACTGGTATAAACACTGATCCATGGAGCGGGCATGCCGCCCTCCCTCATGGCGCTTGTTTGTCCCAGTCTTCCCTTTTGTCGCGCATGAGCCTGTCGCCACCACCCCTTTCAGCACTTTCAAACCCGGCGCAGCGACAGCGCGTGGTCATCATCGGTTGCGGCTTCGGTGGCCTGGAAGCGGCCAAAGCCTTGTCGGATGCGGACGTGGAAATCGTCGTCATCGACCGCACCAACCACCACCTCTTCCAGCCCCTGCTCTACCAGGTGGCCACAGCCGGCCTGCCGGCACCCGCCATCGCGGCGCCCATCCGCCACATCCTGCGCGATCAGATCGCACGCGGCAACCTGACGGTGCTGATGGGTGAGGTGACCTCCATCGACACGGCCTCGAACTGCGTGGTGCTGGACGGCGGCGAGCATGTCCATTTTGACCACCTCATCCTGGCCGCAGGCGCCACGCACAGCTACTTCGGGCGCGACGACTGGGCCAAGTACGCCCCCGGCCTGAAGACCCTGGGTGACGCCTTCACCATCCGACGCCGGGTGCTGACCGCTTTCGAGCAGGCCGAACGCGAAACCGACCCGGCACGCCGCGAGCCCTGGCTGACCTTTGCGGTGGTGGGCGCTGGCCCCACGGGCGTGGAGATGGCCGGCACACTGGCAGAGATCGCGCAGCAGACCTTGAGCACCGAGTTCCGCCGCATCGACTCGCGCATGGCCCGCATCATCCTGCTGGAGGGGGCGCCACGCGTGCTGGGCACCTTCACGGAAGACCTGTCCCAGCGTGCCCGCGAGCAGCTGCAGGTGCTCGGCGCCGAGGTGCTGACCAGCGCCAAGGTGACGGACATCACCGCATTCGGCATCCACTACCAGCTCAACGAGCCCGGCCCCGACGGCCAGCCGCGCATGACCTCGCACTTCCTGCCGTCGCGCACGGTGGTGTGGGCCGCTGGCGTGGCCGCGTCGCCCCTGGGCCGCGCCCTGGCCAAATGCACGGGCTGCGAGCTGGACCGCGCCGGCCGCGTGGTCGTGCAG
>CAIQIL010000119.1 GCA_903871865.1 uncultured Burkholderiales bacterium | reverse complement strand
GTCCAAGGTCGGTGAAGGCACCGCCGTGAACTGGCCCACCGGTGCCGGCGGCAAGGGCAACGAGGGCGTGTCGTCTTTCGTGCAGCGCCTGCCTAACTCGATCGGTTACGTCGAGTACGCCTACGCCAAGCAGAACAAGATGTCGCACGTTGCCCTGAAGAACGCCGCTGGCAACTTCGTCGAGCCTGACGACCTGACCTTCAAGGCCGCCGCCGCTGCTGCCGAGTGGAACAAGTCGTTCTACCAGGTGCTGACTAACCAGGCTGGCAAGGAAGCCTGGCCTCTGACGGGCGCGACCTTCATCTTGATGCACAAGTCGCAAGACAAGCCTGCTCAAGGCGCTGCTGCCCTGAAGTTCTTCGATTGGGCCTACTCCGGTGGTGACAAGGCCGCCACCGAACTGGAATACGTGCCGCTGCCCGCCAGCGTCAAGGATCTGGTCCGCAAGCAGTGGGGTTCCGTGGTGGACACCGCTGGCAAGGCCGTGTCGTACAAGTGATCGTTTGATCCTTGCTTGAAAAGGCCGGGCGTCTGCGCAGAGCAAGCGCCCGGTTTGTGATTGAAGAGACTTCGCTTCAGCTGTCTCTGCGATGGAGTTCGCATGACCGCCATTTTGCCCACTGACATGGATGACGCTGGTGCACAGCCGTCCAGTCAAGAAAAGCGCCAACCCATGACCAATCCGCCTCCCCGGCGCGTCAATGCCCCGTGGGCAGATGCCGTTTTCGAATGGGCAGCGCGTGGCGCCGCCGTTCTGACCCTGAGCCTGCTGCTGGGCATCATCGGCTCGCTGCTCGTGGGCGCATGGCCTGCCATCCAGGAGTACGGTCTGGGCTTCCTGGTCAGCACGGACTGGGACCCAGTGCAGAACAAGTACGGTGGCCTGGTGATGATCTACGGCACGCTGATGACCTCGTTCATCGCGCTGTTGATCGCCGTGCCCGTGAGCTTCGGCATCGCCGTGTTCCTGACCGAGCTCTCGCCTTCCTGGTTGAAGCGTCCGCTGGGCATCGCGATTGAGCTGCTGGCCGCGGTGCCGTCGATCGTGTACGGCATGTGGGGCCTGCTGGTGTTCGGGCCGATCCTGGCCGAGTACGTGCAACAGCCGCTGCAATCCCTCACGCAAGGCATCCCTTACGTGGGCGCCTTTTTCTCGGGCCCCCCGGTGGGCATCGGCATCCTGTCGGCCGGCATCATCCTGGCCATCATGATCATCCCCTTCATCGCTTCGGTGATGCGTGACGTCTTCGAGGTCACGCCGCCCATGCTGAAGGAATCGGCTTATGGCCTGGGTTCGACCACCTGGGAGGTCGTCTCCAAGGTGGTGTTGCCTTACACCAAGACCGGTGTGGTCGGTGGCGTCATGCTGGGTCTGGGCCGTGCGCTCGGTGAAACCATGGCCGTGACCTTCGTCATTGGCAACATGAACCAGCTGAATTCGCTGTCGGTGTTCGAGGCGGCCAACAGCATCACCTCGGCGCTGGCCAACGAATTCGCTGAAGCCGGCGAAGGCCTGCACCAAGCCTCGCTGATTTACCTGGGTCTGATCCTGTTTTTCATCACCTTCGTGGTGCTGGCCTTCTCCAAGGTGTTGCTGGCCCGTCTGAAGAAGTCTGAAGGAGCGCGTTCATGAGCGCAGAACTGCACGCCATCCGTGCCCGCAGGCATGCGGGTCGCAAGCGCACCAATTTCATCGCCCTGACGCTGTCGCTCAGTGCCATGCTGTTCGGCCTGGTCTGGCTGGTCTGGATCCTGGTCGAGACGGTGCACCTGGGCCTGGGTGGCCTGGCACTGGCAACGTTCACCGAGATGACGCCACCGCCGATGGAGGCCGGTGGCTTGGCCAACGCCTTGATGGGCTCGCTCTTGATGGTGGGGCTCGCCACGCTGATCGGCACGCCCGTTGGCATCCTGGCTGGCATCTATCTGGCCGAGTACGGTCAGAGCACCTGGCTGGGCAGCGTGACCCGCTTCATCAACGACATCTTGTTGTCGGCGCCTTCCATCGTGGTCGGCCTGTTCATCTACTCGGCCGTGGTGGCGCCCACCAAGACTTTCTCGGGCGGTGCCGGTGTGCTGGCGCTGGCGCTGATCGTGGTGCCGGTGGTCATCCGCACCACCGAGAACATGCTGTCGCTGGTGCCGGGCGCGCTGCGTGAAGCGGCTTATGCCCTGGGCACGCCGAAGTGGCGCGTCATCATGACGATCACGCTGAAGTCGGCCCGCGCTGGTGTCATCACCGGCATCCTGCTGGCGATTGCCCGCGTGTCCGGTGAAACGGCGCCGCTGCTGTTCACGGCGCTGTCCAACCAGTTCTGGACGACGGACCTGGGCTCGCCCATGGCCAGCCTGCCGGTGACGATCTTCAAATTCGCGATGAGCCCTTACGAAAACTGGCAGAAGCTCGCCTGGGCAGGCGTCTTCATCATCACCATCGGTGTGCTGGTGCTTAACGTCGTCGCTCGCACCTTGTTCCGCCAGCGCTGAGCGCGTGGCCCACTGAATTTCGGAGAACCTGATCATGGATGCCAAAGTGCAAACCCAATCTCCCGCGAAGGCCAAGCTGGCCGTCAAGAACCTGAACTTCTACTACGGCAAGTTCCACGCGTTGAAGAACGTGAACATGGAGCTGCCCGAGAACAAGGTCACCGCTTTCATCGGTCCGTCGGGCTGCGGCAAGTCCACGCTGCTGCGCACTTTCAACCGCATGTTCGAGCTCTACCCCGAGCAGCGCGCCGAGGGCCAGATCCTGCTGGACGGCCAGGACATCCTGACCACCAAGGAAGATGTGTCGCTGATCCGCGCCAAGGTCGGCATGGTGTTCCAGAAGCCGACGCCGTTCCCGATGTCGATCTACGAAAACATCTCGTTCGGCGTGAAGCTGTTCGAGAACCTGTCGCGCTCCGAGATGGACGAGCGCGTGGAGTGGGCCCTGAAGAAGGCCGCGCTGTGGAACGAGGTCAAGGACAAGCTGAACCAAAGCGGTTCGGGCCTGTCGGGTGGTCAGCAGCAACGTCTGTGCATCGCCCGCGGCATTGCCATCAAGCCTGAAGTGCTGCTGCTGGACGAGCCTTGCTCGGCCCTGGACCCGATTTCCACTGGCAAGATCGAAGAGCTGATCCATGAGCTCAAGGACGACTACACCGTCCTGATCGTGACGCACAACATGCAGCAGGCTGCCCGCTGCTCCGACTTCACGGCCTACATGTACCTGGGCGAGCTGATTGAATTCGGTGCCACCACCGACATCTTCATGAAGCCCAAGCGCACGGAAACCGAGGACTACATCACCGGCCGTTTCGGTTGATGCGTCGTCGCGTTCTGTCTCGCTTTCCAGATACACACAAGGAGTCGTCTCATGACGGAAAAACACCTCTCCAGCCAGTTTGACAACGAGCTCAGCGGCATTTCCACGCGCGTGCTGGAAATGGGCGGCCTGGTCGAGTCTCAGGTGGCCCTGGCCATCGACGCCCTCACACACTTCAACGGCGAAGTCGCCAGCCAGGTGCTGACGCACGAAGAGCGCGTCAATGCCATGGAAATGTCCATCGATGCCGACCTGTCCGCCATCATCGCGCGCCGTCAGCCCACCGCCCGCGACCTGCGCCTGCTGATTGCCATCTCCAAGACCATCGGCAACCTGGAGCGCGTGGGTGACGAAGCCGCTCGCGTGGCCCGCACGGTGCAGCGCCTGATCAACACGGGCGTGTCCAGCCGCCTGCGCCTGCCGGTGAGCGATGTGTCGTTCGAAGCTGGCCTGGCCACGGCTTCGCTGCGCAAGGCCCTGGACGCGTTCGCCCGCCTGGACACCACGACCGCGCTGGAAGTCATCAAGGCCGACAACGAAATCGACGCCGAGTTCGATGGCCTGATGCGCAAGCTGATCACCTACATGATGGAAGACCCGCGCACCATTTCGGCCTCGATCGACTTGGTGTTCGTGGCCAAGGCCATCGAGCGCGTGGGCGACCATGCCAAGAACCTGGCCGAACAGGTGATCTACATCGTCAAGGGCACCGACGTGCGTCACAACACGCCGGAAGCCGTTGAGTCCATCATCAAATAACAGAGGAGCCGCGCGATGAGCCGTGTGCTGGTGGTTGAGGACGAGTTGGCGATCGCGGAGTTGATCGCACTGAACTTGCGTCATTCCGGTTTCGAAGTGGTGCTGGCCCGAGATGGCGACGAGGCGCAGTTGGAGATCGACAAAGTGCTGCCCGACCTCGTGCTGCTGGACTGGATGCTGCCGGGCCAGTCGGGCCTGTCGCTGGCCAAGCGCTGGCGCGGCGTGGCGCGCACGCGCGACCTGCCCATCATCATGCTGACGGCCCGCGCGGAAGAGGTGGACAAGGTTGCTGGCCTGGATGCAGGCGCCGACGACTACCTGACCAAGCCCTTCTCGACCCACGAGCTGATGGCCCGTGTGCGCGCCGTGCTGCGTCGCAAGGCCCCTCAGGCCCTGGATTCGGCCGTGGAGATCGCCGGCCTGCGCCTGGACCCGGCCACCCGCCGCGTCTGCCGAGGCGAGCAGGAAGTGAAGATCGGCCCGACCGAATTCAAGTTGCTGCATTTCTTCATGACCCACCCGGAGCGCGTGCACAGCCGTGCGCAACTGCTGGACCGTGTGTGGGGCGACCATGTCTTCATCGAAGAGCGCACGGTCGATGTGCACGTGAAGCGTTTGCGAGAGGCCCTGTCGCCGGTGCACCGCTCCCAGTTGATCGAAACCGTGCGTGGCGCGGGCTATCGGTTGACCCAACAGGTGGTTGACGCCGCAGCCTGACGGAGTCCTGTGGATTCGAGCAATTCTTGGTTGCTGTCGCGCATCCTGGTCCGTGTCGTGGCCGGTGCGTTGGGCGGCGTGGTTGGCTATTGGCTGGGGTTCCACCTGGGCTACCCGGTGGCCTTGGGCATTTCCTTTGGTGCGGCTTCGGTGCTGGCCTTGTCGGTCAGTGACACGCTCAAAGGCAGCGAGTTACTGGACTGGTTGCGCACGCCAGAGCAGGCGTCACCGCACCTGGCAGGCGTTTGGGCCGAAGTGGCGCACCGCGTGCAGCGCTTGGTGCGCACCCACCGGGACGAGGTGGAGGCCGAGCGAGCCCGCCTGGACCAGTTCCTGTCGGCCATCGAGGCCTCGCCCAATGGCGTGCTGCTGCTGGACGAGACCGACCACATCACCTGGGTGAGCGCCGCGGCGGCCGATCATTTCGGGCTCAATCGCCAACGCGACCTGCAGCAACGTGTCACCACCTCATCCGTCAGCCGGCCTTCGTTCAGTACTTGGCCATGGCGATTTCCGCGTGCCGGTCAAGGTGCCGGTGAGCCGGGGTTCGCTGACCTGGCTGCAAATCCAGGTCCAGGAATATGGCGGGGGTTTGAAGCTGGTGCTGTCCCAGGACATCACCGAGCGCGAGCGCGCCGACACCATGCGTCGGGATTTCGTGGCCAACGTTTCGCACGAGATCCGCACGCCGCTGACGGTGCTCAATGGTTTCATCGAGACCCTCGGCTCTTTGCCTTTGACCGAGGTCGAGCGCAAGCGCGTGATCGCCTTGATGGCGCAACAGGCAGACCGCATGCAGAGCCTTGTGGCCGATTTGCTGACACTGGCCCAGATCGAGGGCAGCCCGCGTCCGGCCTCTGACCGCTGGATCAAGGCGTCGGCGTTGATGCAGCGCATCGAGAGCGACGCACGTGGCTTGTCGCGTGAGCGCCATCCCATCACCGTGTTCCTGGACCCGAGCGACCAGGCGGTAGAGGTCTCAGGCATCGAAAGCGAGTGGTTGAGCGCCATGGGCAACCTGGTGTCCAACGCCGTGCGCTACACCCCTGCGGGCCAGCCCATCGAGGTGCGTTGGCAGACCTTGGCTGACGGCACGGGCGAATTCAGCGTGCGCGACCATGGTGCCGGCATCGACGCGGAGCACATCCCGCGCCTCACCGAGCGCTTCTACCGCGTGGACGGCAGCCGTTCGCGCGACACGGGCGGCACGGGCTTGGGCCTGTCCATCGTCAAGCACGTGGTGCAGCGACACGGCGGTGAGTTGAAGATCACCAGCGAAAAAGGCAAGGGCTCGGTGTTCACGCTGCAGATTCCGGCGGTGCGGGTGCGCAAGGCCTGACAACGGACAGGCCGCGCAACGCGGCCCCGGGGTGAGCGCTCAAGGCGCCGCGGTGTTGCGGCGGTACACGACGATGAGTTCCGAGTTGCGCGTGCGCTGGTTGTACTGCGCCACCGTGTGCCAGCCTTCCACGCGGGGTGCGCGTGATTTGGGCTGGATGCGCAGCACCAGCGAGCCACAACGCGCGGAAGATGCGCCATTGCGGCCATCGACGCGGTAGTCGCCGAAGTACTCCATCCCGGTCAACAAGCCCACCGAGGCGCCAGGTGCGCACACCAGTTCGTTGCGCGGCATGTGGGGGGCGATGCGGTTCATCAGCAAGCGGTAGCTGCGGGCTTGGTCGAGCAAGGGCAGCCACAAGCTCATCAGCAGCAGCCAGCACAGGGCGACGCCACCGGCCGGCAGCACCAGGCTTTTCCACAAAGCATGGCTGCGGCGGGCGGTGCGCCAACGCACCAGCCACAGCCACAGCAGCGTGCCGGCAGCACCGATGCCCAAGGTCACCCAAGAGAAACTCACCTGTGCGCCAGGCACCAGTTTGAGCACGTTGGCAGCCGTTCGTGCAGGCTCACCCGTTTGCACGGCGATGTAACCCAGCCAGATGGCCGCGGCGCACACCGTGAAGAAGCACACCGAGAACCAGTCGATGGCCGCGCCCAGGCTGCGTTGCAGGATGGGCAGGCAGAACGCCGCCAGCACGGCCAGGGGGGGCAGGGCGATCAGCAGGGCGCGGTCGTTGCCGCCCATGGCGATGGCCGATGCCACACCGACGCTGGCCAAGAGCAGGGGCACGGCGATGTGCCGGCGACGCAGGTGCTGGCGCCAGTGCCAGCAGGTCAGTGCGGCCAGCGGCAAGGTGGGCCAGGTGAACCAGACCATCAACTGCAGGATGGCCGATGGGCGCCACTCCTGGGCGATGCGCCAGCCCCAACCGGGCAGGCCGGCAGCGCTCAAAGCGCCGGCCATGGCCGCGGCCAAGGCGGTGCTGACCAGCACCCAGCGCAGGTGCTCGCGCATGTCACCTTGCTGCGAGCGCAGACAGACCAGCACGGCCGCGGCACCCAGGAGCATGGCCACCGCGGGGCTGCCACTGGCGGCCAGGATGGGCAGGCTGAGCAGCGTGGCAGCACGGGCTGCGCCACGGCGGTGCCCCACGGCAGACAAGCCGAACAGCAACAAGACGCTGCCGCTGAGTTGCAGCAACTCGGGCGTGGTTTCGTGTCCCAGTTGCAGCAGTCCCAGGGAGGCGATCAGCGCGAGCAGGGCCCCGTCGGCCACCGCCCTGGCGTAATCCTGCGGGCGGGCCTCGCCCCCGAACGCCAACGGCAAGGGCTGGGCCGCATCCGTGCGGGCCAACTCGTAGGTGGCGTACCAGGTCAGGGCCAGGATGCCGGTGAGCAGTACGGCAAAGGGCAGCCGCGCCGCCACGGCCGGGTCCACCCAAGGGCTCAGCAGGGCGATGGCGCCTCCGCCCAGCCAGTAAGGCAGGATGCCGCCCGATTGCGGGACCACGCCGCCCACGTGCGGATGCCACCACGAAGCCTGTCCCAGCGCCAGGCTCCACATGTGGCCGAACGCGGCGATGTCTTCGTTCTTCCAGGGGTCTCGGCCGAGCAGCCCCGGCAGGACGTAAGCCGCACAGAACAGCAGCAGCGCCACGCGCGGCAGGCGCTGAGCGGCCCGCTGGGTGACGAGGGCAGGGGAGGCCGGGGGCAGGTGGGAGGCTGGCTTCATGGGCGCGTCACAGCGGATGAGGCGGACCGACAGGTGCCACGGTCGCCAAGGCGGCGGAGGTCTGGCGTGGCTCGGCAATGAAAAAGGGCAGCCTGGGCTGCCCTTTCAACGCTGCGTTGCAACGCATGCGATGAACACGTCCGGAGCGCACACAGGCGCATCCGGAGGCGGGCATCACTTGCGGAACTGAGCGAACTTGTTGCGGAACTTCTCGACGCGGCCGCCCAGCGAGTCCACAGACTTCTGCGTGCCGGTGTAGAAAGCGTGCGACTCAGAGGAGGTTTCCAGCTTGAACAAGGGCAGTTCACGGCCGTCTTCCAGCGTGATTTTGTCCTTGGCGGGAGCGCAGGAGCGGGTGACGAACTGGAAGCCGTTGGACTGGTCCAGGAACACGACTTCGCGGTAGTTGGGGTGGATACCTTGCTTGGGCATGGGAAACCTCTTGCTGTTTGCAAATTGCATGTTCGGGAGCCACCTGACACCATGTCAAGCACTTTCCGACAGCTGGAAAACCGCAGATTATAGCACCGGAAATGGCAACGGCCCCAGCGCAAGGCGTGGGGCCGTGTGAAGTCCTGCGTGCCTGGGGCACCAGAACGCGTTCGCGGGCGCTGTGATCAGCCGCCGCGGCGCATCATGTCGAAGAAATCGTGGTTGTTCTTCGTGGACTTCATCTTGTCGAGCACGAACTCCATCGCCTCGATCTCGTCCATGGGGTAGAGCAGCTTGCGCAGGATCCAGCTCTTTTGCAGGATTTCCGCTTTCAGCAGCAACTCTTCGCGGCGCGTGCCCGATTTGTTGATCAGGATGGACGGGTAGACGCGCTTTTCGGCCATGCGGCGGTCCAGGTGGATTTCGCAGTTGCCGGTGCCCTTGAACTCTTCGTAGATGACTTCGTCCATGCGGCTGCCGGTGTCGACCAGCGCGGTGCCGATGATGGTCAGCGAGCCACCTTCTTCGATGTTGCGCGCGGCACCAAAGAAGCGCTTGGGGCGTTGCAGGGCGTTGGCATCCACACCGCCCGACAGCACCTTGCCCGACGACGGCAGCACGTTGTTGTACGCACGGGCCAGTCGGGTGATGGAGTCCAGCAGGATGACCACGTCCTTCTTGAGTTCGACCAGGCGCTTGGCGCGCTCGATCACCATTTCGGCGACCTGCACGTGGCGCTGGGCCGGCTCGTCGAAGGTCGAGCTGATGACTTCGCCGCGCACGGTGCGCTGCATCTCGGTCACTTCCTCGGGGCGCTCGTCCACCAGCAGCACGATGAGGTGCACGTCGGGGTGGTTGGCGACCAGGGCGTGGGCCAGGTTCTTCATCAGCACCGTCTTGCCGCTCTTGGGCGGGGCGACGATCAGGGCGCGCTGGCCTTTGCCGATCGGGGCGATCAGGTCGATGATGCGGCTGCTGACGTTGTCGTCGCTGCGCACGCCGTCGCTTTCGAGCTTGAATTGCTCGTCAGGGAACAGGGGCGTCAGGTTCTCGAACATCAACTTGTTCTTGTTGACTTCGGGCGACAAGCCGTTGACGCGGTCCACCTTGACCAGCGCGAAGTAGCGTTCACCGTCTTTCGGCACGCGCACTTCACCTTCGACCAGGTCGCCGGTGTGCAGGTTGAAGCGGCGCACCTGGCTGGGCGACAGGTAGATGTCGTCCGTGCTGGCCAGGAAGCTCATGTCGAGCGCGCGCAGGAAGCCGAAGCCGTCTGGCAGCACTTCGAGCACGCCGTCGCCGAAGACTTGCTCGCCGGCTTTGGCGCGCTTCTTCATGATGGCGAACATCAACTCCTGCTTGCGCATGCGAGAGACGTTTTCGATCTCGAGGCCTTCGGCCATCTCCACGAGTTTGGAGATGTGCAGTGCCTTCAATTCGGAAAGGTGCATGGATGGTGACCCTGAACGAGGCCGCCCGGGCAGGACATGCTCAAGGGCATGCCGTCAGGCAGACAGGATAGTCGTGGGCAAAGGGGGTGGGGGAGCGAAACCTGCAGCGAAGCAGGTCATCGAGCCTGCGCGTTCTGGCAGACACGCCAGATCGGTGCGAGCGTGTGGCGACGTCAACCGACGGCAGCCACCACGAAAATCATTATAGGCCTGTTTGTGGGCCTGATTTGGGCCTGTTTGCGACAGCGGTTGACGCTGCGTGGCAAGGAGGCGCTCAGGTCGCACACGGATGTCCGTCGTGCGACCTGAGGGGATGGGTCAGAGGTTCTCGTTGACGAAGGCCGTGAGTTGGGCCTTGGACAGCGCGCCGACCTTGGTGGCCGCCAGTTGGCCGCCCTTGAAGATCATCAGCGTGGGGATGCCACGGATGCCGAACTTGGCCGGGACTTCGCGGTTCTGGTCCACGTTCATCTTGGCGACGTTCAGGCGGCCGTCGTAGTCCTTGGCCACTTCGTCGAGAATCGGGGCGATCATTTTGCAAGGGCCGCACCATTCGGCCCAATAATCCACCAGCACCGGCTGTGTGGCCTTCAGGACGTCGGCATCGAAAGATGCATCGGTGATGTGTTTGATCAGGTCGCTGCTCATGAAACTGTCCTCGTGAGGGCTGGGGAATCCAGGGATTGCGGAACCACGCCAGCCAGGTTGTCGTGATTCTGACACAGAAGGTGCGGGCGCTCAGGCCAGCCGGAAATCATCAAACTCAATCATGCCGATAGTCAGCGCCTTGGGCGATCCTGTGTCCGGAGGTTCTCATGGGGATGTGGCCAATCTGCTGCCCGGCTTGACGCAGCCCTGGGTTTGGGCCCCGGGTGTGGCGCCGCAGCAGGCGTGGCGCGATTGGGCTTTGCAAACGTCGGACTGGTTGCAGGGGCAGGGCGTTGAGGCGCGCGATGCCTGTGTGGTGCTGCCCGTGGGCGCGGTGCTGTCGCAGGCACGCCAGGCTTGGGCACAGGCCGTGGGCGGCTGGTTGCCGCGCATCGACACCATCGCGGGGCTGATCGACGGTCTGGCCTGGTCGCACACGCCGCCGGTCTGGGGCGGGGCCCTGGCCGAGGTGTTCGCGGGGCCGGTGACGCTGGACAGCGTGTGGGATCGGTTGCACGCACGCCACAGTCTGCAGGCGCAGGCCTGGGCCAAGCAGTGGTCCCGGCGCGATCCGCGGGGTTTCGAGTTCGCGCTGGACCAGGTGGTGGACGCCGCCCAAGCCTGGACGCGCGCTTTGCAAGGCTGTGCGCCCGAAGCCCGATCGGCGCGGGTGGAGGCCTGGCGGGCGCTGATGTCTGAGGCCCAGGGGCAGGGCGGTGCGTCCCACGGGCCAGGCCACCGCGAGGCCTTGTTGCTGGCCTGGGCGCTGGAATGGGCGGCCGCATCGGCGCAACAGGGCTTTGCCTCGGACGCGGTGTTTGACTGCGTGGTGGACCGTGCGGGCCCGGCGGCCTGGGTGGCGGTGAATGCCGGCGACACCGTGGCGCCTGGCAGCGAGGGCGCCTTGACCCTGGCCGTGCTGGCCCATGCCGCGGCGCATGGCAAGCCGGTGAGGCGGGTCGTGGCGCGGCCGTCTGCGTTGGCGCCGGCCGTCGATGGGGGCCATGACCTGGCCGATGCTGTGAACGGGGACTTGATGGACAGCGCGTTCGATCGCTCATCTGATCGCTCGTCCGGCAAGCCGCCCAGCCCGAGCGTGACCCTGCTGGCTTGCGCCGACACGCTGGACGAGGCTCGCCAGGCCGCCGCGGCTGCCTTGCAGGCCGTCAACGCGGTGCGCGCGAACGCCTGGAACGGCGCAGCGCATCCGGTGGCTTTGATCGCGCTGGACCGCGGCGTGGTGCGCCACGCGCGGGCCTTGCTGGAAGAGATGGGCGTGTCCCTGGCCGATGAGACCGGCTGGCGGCTGTCCACGACGCGCGCGGCCACCGTGTGTTCGCGCCTGCTGGCGGCATCGAACCCGCGGGCATCGACCGACGAGGTGTTGGACTGGTTGAAGTCGGGCTGGTTGCGCTGGGATGCTGCACAAGGTGCCACGCAGGGCGGCCCTCACACCCACCTGGACGATGCCGTCGGGCAGCTGGAAGCCTGGTGCCGCCAGCACGGGCTGGTGCAGGCCTGGGGGCTGGGGGCGGTCATGGCGGCGCCTTCGGGCCTGGCGCGCTCGCTGCCGGTGGAAGGTGCGGCCGTGTGGCGCTGGGCGCAGGCGGCTGTGGCCCCTTTGCAGGCCATGTGGCGCGACCGCCGCGGCAACCTGGCGGGCTGGCTGCAGGCCTTGCACGCGACCATGGCGGCCTGTGGCGCCCAGGCGTCGTTGTGCGAAGACGCGGCCGGCTTGCTGGTCTGGGAGGCGCTGCGCCTCGGCGAGTTCGAAGCCGCACCAGCATCGACGGGGGATGCTTTGGCAGAGGCTGCGCAGGGCAGGGCCTCTGCGTCGGGGTGGCTGGCCGTGTGCCAGCGCACGCGCATGGATGGCGCCGCGCTGCAGCGCTGGGTCCGCGAGGTGCTGGAAGAGGTGACCTTCCGGCCCGCACCGCCTGAAGGCGCGCCCGATGTGGTCATCACGACCCTGGCACGTGCGGTGCTGCGGCCGTTCTCGGCCGTGGTCATGCCCGGTGCCGACGAGCGCCAGCTGGGCGCTTTGCCCAACAGCCCGGGCTGGCTGGGCCAGCGCTTGCGCGAGGCCATGGGTTTGTCCACCGCGGTGCAGTTGCGCGAAGCCCAGTGGGAGGCATTGGGCCTGCTGCTGACCCAGCCAGGGGTGAGTTGCCTGCACCGGCGGGCGCAAGGCAGCGAGACGCTGGAGCCCAGCCCCTGGCTGACCCGCTGGGCACAGGGCCGCCCCGACGCCGTGCGGCACGGCACCGACCCCCGCGAAGCCCTGGCCGTGGCGGGCACGCCCGTGGCCATGCCCGCGCCCAGTTTGATGGGGGCGCCCGTGGGTTTGCCGGCGCGGGTGTCGGCCACCAGCTACGAGCAATTGCGCCAGTGTCCCTACCGCTTCTTTGCCGCCACGGTGCTGGGTTTGCGCCAGGCGGACGAGCTGGAAGAAGGGCTGGAGGCGTCCGACTACGGCATCTGGCTGCACGAGGTGCTCAGGCGCTTCCACGAGGCGCGCTCGCAAACACTGGCCTTCAGTCAGGCTGACGAGGACGTGGCCCAGTGGCTGACCGTGGCGCGCGAGGTGTCGGTCGATCTGGGCATGGGTGGCGAAGGCCAGCGCGCCCATTTCCTGCCTTTCGCCGCGGCCTTGCCGGCCCTGGCCCGGGCCTATGTGGGCTGGTTGCGCACGCACGAGGCCGACGGTTGGGCCGTGCGCGCCACCGAGCAGTCCATCACCCGGGCCTTGGCCTTGCACGATGGCAGCGCGTTGCAGCTCTACGGGCAGCTGGACCGCATCGACGTGCGCCACGAGCCAAGCGGTGATGGCCTGGCCCGGCGCGAAGTGCGCTGGGTGCTCGACTACAAAACCGGCAACGCCGAGAACCTGCGCCTGCGCGCCCAGTCGGGCAGCGAAGACACCCAGCTCGCTTTCTACGCGGCCCTGGGCGCCGATGCACAGGGTCACACCGGCGATCAGGTCCGCGCGGGCTACGTCCACCTGGACCCCAAGGCCGTGAAGATGCTGGAGCACCCCGATGTGGCCGACAGCGCCGAAGCCCTGCTGCAAGGCCTGGCCAGCGACTGGCAGCGCCTGCGAGAAGGCAGCCCCTTGCCGGCCCTGGGCGAAGGTCCGGTGTGCGGCCACTGCCATGCGCGCGGCCTGTGCCGGCGCGACCACTGGACACCCGAGGAGGCCCACGATGGCCCATGAAGCCTACCAACTCGACGGCCAATGGGTGGACCCCGCCCGCTTCTACGCGGTGGCCTGCGACCCGCAGCGCAGTGTGGTCGTGGAAGCCTGCGCTGGCGCAGGCAAGACGTGGATGCTGGTGTCGCGCATCTTGCGGGCCATGCTCGATGGTGTGCCGCCGCAGCAGGTGCTGGCCATCACGTTCACGCGCAAGGCCGCGGGCGAAATGCGCGAGCGCCTGCACCGCTGGCTGGCCGATTTCGCCCACGCCACACCGACGCAGCGCGAAACCGAATTGCGCCTGCGCGGCGTACCCGAAGCGCGCCTGGCCGAGCTCTCGCCGCGCCTGGGGGCATTGCATGGCGAGTGGCTGGCCGGTGGCCGCGGCGTGGAAATCCACACCATCCACGGTTGGTTCTCGCGCCTGGTCAAGGCCGCGCCGCTGGACCTGCTGGCCGAGCTGAACCTGCCGCCCGAGCTGCAATTGCTGGAAGACACCGAAGCCATCTGGCCCGAGCTGTGGGCGCGTTGCCTGCGCCGCATCGACGCGCTGGCGGGCGGGCGCCAGCCCGAGGCGTCCGCACCCAAGCCAGATGGGCCGCAGGGCGCCTCCCTCGATGACCCCCTCGACGACGCCTGGCTGGCCTTCCACGCCGTCATCCGCGCAGCCGGCCGCCACAACACCCAGGCCTGGTTGCTGCAAGCCCTGCACAACCGGCTGGAGGTCTTCCTGGCAGAGCAGGGCGGTGCGCTCGCCGACAGCGTGCCCTCTGCCGCCGAGTGGGACGCACAGTGGGCAGGCTTGGACCACCCTCACCAGGCGCTGGCCCGCACATCGGTGAACGACGGCTTCTGGGCGCTGGCACGTGCCCAGGCCACGGCCAAGCCGGGCAGCAAGGCGGCCAAGGCCGGCGAGGCCGTGGCAATGGCGCTGGCCGAGACCGATGTGACGCGGCGCATGGACGCCCTCCTGCAAGCCCTGTTCACCAAAGACGGCAAGGGCGACGCGCGCAAGCAACTCGGCGATGCGCCCGAACTGGCCTGGGCCCAAGCCTGGCTCCACGACCTGCGCCAGGCCTGCGCCCAGCAAGACGCCCACGTCCTGCACCGCCAGATGGTCACGCTCAGCCGGCTGATGATGGACGAGTACGCCGCTTTCAAGCGCGAACGCGGCCTGGCCGACATGGCCGACCTGGAGCTGGCCGCGGCCCGCTTGCTCAGCGACGAGGCCCTCGCCGGCTGGGTGCAGCAACGCCTGGACAGCCAGGTGCGCCAGGTGCTGATGGACGAGTTCCAGGACACCAGCCCCTTGCAATGGCAAGCCCTGCGCGCCTGGCTGTCGGCCTATGCCGGCGCGGGCGGTGGTGGCAGCGGCCGCGAACCCTTGCAGGTCTTCCTGGTGGGCGATCCCAAGCAAAGCATCTACCGCTTCCGCCGGGCCGACCCGCGCGTCTTCGAGGCGGCCAAGGCCTTTGTCATCGACGGGCTGGACGGCCACCTGCTGGCCTGCGACCACACCCGCCGCAACGCCCCTGGCGTGCTGGACTGCCTCAACCGCGTCATGGGCCAGGCCCACGCCGAGGGCGTCTTTCCCGGCTACCGCACGCACACCACGACCTCGCAGGAGGCCGCGCGCATCCGCGTGCTGCCCAGCGTGTCCAAAGACAGCATGGTCGATGACAGCGCAGCCGATGACAGCCCGTCCGATGACAACGGTGCCGATCCGCAAGACGGCACCCATGCCACCGCCTGGCGCGACACCCTGCGCACCCCGCGCCTGCAAGCCCGCACCACCGTCAAGGCCGTGGAAGCGGCGCAGCTGGCCCAGGCCGTGGCCCACGTTGTGCGCCACGAAGGCGTGCCGGCCGATGAGGTTTTCGTGCTCAGCCGCACCCGGGCGACGCTGGCCCTGGTGGCCGAATCGCTCGACGCGCTGGGCGTGCCCCACGTGGCGCCGGACAACACCCCCTTGATCGACACGCCCGAGGTGCGCGACCTGGTCGCCGTGGTCGAGGCGCTCGTGTCGCCCCGCCAGAACCTGGCGCTGGCGCACGCGCTCAAGAGCCCGGTGTTCGGCGTGGACGACGTCGGTCTGATGGCCCTGGCCGCGCGGGCAGCCCATCCCGCATCACACACGCCCGCATCACCCACGCTGCCACCTGCAGACACACCCCAGCAGCGCCAGCCCCAAATCACACCCTGGTGGGACGCCCTGCAGGCCTGGGCCGCTTCGGGCGAGGCCTTGCCACCTGCGCTGTCGCGTGCCGCGCAGCTGCTGTCGGCCTGGCGTGGCCTGGCCGCGCAACTGCCCCCGCACGACCTGCTCACGCGCATCGTCACCCAGGGCGAGGTGCGCGAGCGCGTGCTGGCCTGCGTGCCGCCCAGCCAGCGTGCCCAGGCGCTGTGGCACATCGACGCCTTGCTGGCCCACACCCTGGAGATGGACGCTGGCCGCGACGCCACGCCCTACCGCTGGATCCGCGCGCTGCGCCAGCAGTCGCCGACCTTGCCCGCACGCGCCCAGGCCGGTGCCGTGCAGCTGCTGACCATCCACGGCGCCAAGGGCCTGGAGGCCCAGGTCGTGTTCATGCTCGACACCGACCCGCTGCCGCCGAGGCGCGCCAGCTATGCCCTGCTGGTGGACTGGCCCGACAACGCGCCGCACCCCGCTCGGGTGGCCTTCGTTCAGGCCGAAAGCGACCCGCCGCCCAGCCTGGCCGCATCCCTGGAAGCCGAGCGCCTGGCCGCCCAGCGCGAAGAGCTCAACGCCCTCTACGTGGCCCTCACCCGGGCGCGTGAGCAACTCGTCTTCAGCCGCAGCGTGCCCAGCCGGGCGTCGTCGTCGGGGGCGATGAGCTGGTGGCAGCGCCTGGTGGCGTCCGAGGCCATCAACCCGCAGGCCGAGCACCCGGACGCTGCCTGGCGGCCAGAGCCCCTTTCGCACACCGAGGCCACAACAGGCCAGGGCGCGGCGCAGCTTGCACAGGCGGCGGGACAGGCTGCGGCAGAGGCCGAGCTGGCCGTCCTGCCGGCCTTGCGGGCGAAGCCCTTGAGCGGTGTGGGTGCCAATGTGGGTGCGGACGTTTCCATGGACGACCCCGACGCCACTGACGCCGCAGACCCCCACACCCGCCTGCTGGGCCAGGCCGTGCACCGCGCGCTGGAAGTGCTCACCACGCAGCCGGTGCCAGCGCGCAACGCGGCCCTGGTGCAGCAAGCGGTGCTGTCGGCGCTGCGCAGCGTCGGCCTGCCCGCCCACTGGCAAGGCGAGGCCGAGGCACGCACCCGCGCCATCCTGTTCGCGCCCGAACTCCAGCCCTGGCTGGACCCGCAGCGCCTGCTGTGGGCCGGCAACGAGGTCGCCTTGTCCCACGAGGGGCAGACCCTGCGCCTGGACCGCCTGGTGGCCCGCCAGACGGACGCCGGCCGCGAGTGGTGGGTGATCGACTACAAACTCAACGCCCAGCCCGACGCGCTGCTGTCATACCGGCAGCAGCTGCGGCGCTACATCGCGGCGGTCGGCCACTTGCAGCCGGGCGAGCCGGTGAGGGCGGCCTTCATCTCTGGGAAGGGGCAATGGCTGCCGTTGGGCGACATGGGATGAGCGCCCTGAGCTGAGCTGAGCGCCCTTGGATGCGCGCCAGACCGTGACAAATTCACGAGGCGCGGAACAAGGCGCTGAAACCCTGGCTTTACGGGGTTTTGCCGGACAGCCGGGTGTAGTGCAATCGTTGGTAACAAAGGGACACAGCCCTCCCTCCAAGGACCCGCCTTGCCCCCGTCCACCATGGCCGCCGCCACGCCCCCTCCCACCGCCGCACCTCGCCTGTTCGGTCGATTCGAGCTGCGACAGATGCTGGGCCGCAGCATGGCTTCCAGCACCTGGCTGGCCTGGGATCCGCGCGCCCAGCAGGACATGCTCCTGTGCGTGCCCCGCGCCCAGCCCGCCAACGCGGCCGAGCGGGAGGAGTGGACGCAGGACGTGCTGTCGGCGGCCCGCCTCAAACACCCCCACCTGGCCGAAGCGCTGGAAGTCGGCAGCCACGACGGCTGGCCCTTCCTGACCGCGGCCCGCAACGGCGGCATGACCCTGCTGGAGCGCCTGCAGACCAGCCCGCCACCCACCCCGTTGGAAGTGGCCAACTGGAGCTGCGAGTTGCTCGAAGGCCTGGCCTACGCCCACGAAGCTGGCGTGGCCCACCAGGACATCGGCCTGCACACCGTGCTCATCGACAAGGCCGGCCACGCATCGCTGGTCGGTCTGGGCGCCGGCCTCGTGCCGCTGCAGCCGGGCC
>CAIQIL010000118.1 GCA_903871865.1 uncultured Burkholderiales bacterium | reverse complement strand
TGGCCGTGGCCATCCCGGCCGTGGTGGCCTACAACTGGCTGACGCGCAGCAACCGCGTCTGGGGTTCGCGCCTGGACACCTTCGCCTTCGAGCTGTTCACCTTCCTGTCCACCGGTCAGACGCTGAAGGCGCCTGCACCGCACGATGGCGCCAATGTGCGCCCCCTGCCGACCGTTGGCGGCGGCGCCAAGCACTGAAGGACACGTCATGGCTTTCGCCAGTTTCGACAACAAGCGTGGCTCGGCCCCGCTGGCCGAGATCAACATGGTGCCGCTCATCGACGTGATGCTGGTGCTGCTGGTGATCTTCATCGTGACCGCGCCCCTGCTGAGCCACTCGGTCAAGCTGGAGCTGCCCAAGGCCAGCGCCCAGCCGGTGCAGGTCAAGGCCGAGAAGATCGACGTGTCGATCGACGCCACGGGCGTGCGTTTCTTCAATGGCAAAGCCCTGAGCCGCGAAGAGCTGGTGGTGCGCTTGGCAGCCGAAGGCGCCAAGCCGACGCCGCCCGAGATGCACCTGCGCGTGGACCAGTCCGTGCCTTACCGCGTGGTGGCCGAGACCCTGGCCGACGCCTCGCGCGCCGGCGTGGGCAAGATCGGCTTCGTGACCGACCCGAACACGCCACCGCCCGAAGGCAAGCGCTGAAGCCCAGGCTTGCATGGCTTTCGCATACGATGCTGAGCCATGAGCTCAGGCCACCACCCTCCGTCCTCCTCTCTGTCTTCTACCCCGCCGCAAGCGCTGGCGGGCCTGCGCGTCATCGAACTGGGGCAGTTGATCGCCGGGCCGTTCGCGGGCAAGACCCTGGCCGACTTCGGCGCCGAGGTCATCAAGGTCGAGCCACCGCCCAACGAAGGCAGCGCGGGCGGTGACCCGCTGCGCCAGTGGCGCATGTGCCACAACGGCACCAGCGTGTGGTGGCAGGTGCAAAGCCGCAACAAGCGCAGCGTGGTACTCGACTTGCGCACGCCCGAAGGCCGCGAGGCGGTGGCCCGCCTCATCGACGAGGCCGATGTGCTCATCGAGAACTTCAAGCCCGGCACGATGGAGAAATGGGGCCTGGGCTATGAGCGCTTGAGTGCGCGCAACCCTGGCCTGATCATGCTGCGCATCAGCGGCTACGGACAGACCGGGCCTTACCGCGAACGCCCGGGCTTTGCCGTGGTCGCCGAGGCCATGGGCGGCATGCGCCACCTCAATGCCGAACCCGGCCGCGTGCCCGTGCGCGCCGGCGTCAGCCTGGGCGACACCCTGGCCGGTTTGCACGGTGCCATCGGCATCCTGCTGGCCTTGCAGGCACGCCACCACAGCGTCAGCGCCGAGGCGCCCAAGGGCCGCGGCCAGGTGGTGGACGTGGCCTTGTACGAGGCCGTTTTCAACTGCATGGAAAGCCTGCTGCCCGAGTACAGCGCCTTCGGGGCCGTGCGCCAGCCCGCGGGCTCGGCCCTGCCGGGGATCGCGCCCAGCAACGCCTACCCCTGTGCCGATGGCATGGTGGTGATCGGTGGCAACGGCGACTCCATCTTCAAGCGCTTGATGATCGCCATCGGCCGCGACGACCTGGCCACCGACCCCGAGTTGGCCAGCAACCCAGGGCGCGTGCAGCGCGTGGCCGAGATCGACGCCGCCATCGGCGCCTGGACCGGCACACGCGCCGTGACCCAGGTGGTGGACGTGCTCAACGCCGCCAGCGTGCCGGTGGGCCGCATCTACACGGCCGAGGACATCGCCCACGACCCGCACTACCAGGCCCGCGAGATGCTGCTGGACGTCACCTCGGCCGATGGCCTGACGGTGCAGGTGCCGGGCATCGTGCCCAAGCTGTCGGCCACACCGGGCGCCATCACGCGGCGCGCGCCGACCCTGGGCGAAGACACCGAGGCCGTGCTGGCCCGCATCCAACCCTCCAACGGAGCCTGAACCTGGGAGCCATGACCCCCACAGCGGCCCAGACAGCGGCCAACACAGTGGCCAGTTCGGTCTGCTGCGCCAGCGCCGCTTCGGCCCCTTCTTTTTGACCCAGTTCCTGGGTGCGGCCAACGACAACCTCTTCAAGTTCGCCTTCACGGTGCTGGTGACCTACCACCTGCAGGTGAGCTGGCTGCCCGCGCAGATGGCGGGGCTGGTGATCGGGGCGCTGTTCATCCTGCCCTTCGTGCTGCTGTCGGCCACGGCCGGGCAGTGGGCCGACAAGCACGACAAGGCCTTCATCATGCGGTCGGTCAAGCTGCTGGAGGTGGGCATCATGGTGCTGGCCGGCATCGGCTTCTGGCTGGAACTCGTGCCGCTGTTGCTGGGCTGCGTCTTCCTGATGGGCTTGCACTCCACGCTGTTCGGGCCGGTGAAGTACGCCTACCTGCCGCAGCACCTCAGCGAGCGCGAGCTGACCGGTGGCAACGGCATGGTCGAGATGGGCACTTTCGTGGCCATCCTGCTGGGCAACGTCACCGGCGGCTTGCTGATGGCGATGCCCGATGTGGGGCGCCAGCTCGTGGGCGCGTCCTGCCTGGGCGTGGCCGTGTTGGGCTGGCTGTCGGCGCGGGCCATTCCCCCTTCGCCCTCGTCCGACCCTGGCCTGCAGATCAACTGGAACCCGGTCAGCGAGACCTGGCGCAACCTGCAGCTGGCCACCGAGTACCCCAGCGTGTTCCGCTCGCTGCTGGGCATCTCGTGGATGTGGTTCTTCGGTGCGGTCTTCCTGGCGCAGTTCCCCTCGTTCGCGCGCGACGTGCTGGGGGGCGACGAGCACGTGGCCTCGCTGCTGCTGGTCGTGTTCTCAGTGGGCATCGCCGTGGGCTCGCTGCTGTGCGAAACCTTCTCGCACCGCCACGTCGAGATCGGCCTCGTGCCCATCGGCGCCGTGGGCATGACGGTGTTCGCTTTCGATTTGTACCTGGCCTCGCGCGGCCTGCATCACGGTGCAGGCGCTGCCTTGCTCGGTGTGGGCGAGTTCATCGCGCAACCCGCCCACTGGCGCGTCATGGCCGACCTGGCCCTGCTGGCCTTCAGCGCCGGCCTCTACAGCGTGCCGATGTACGCGCTGATCCAGCTGCGGGCGCAACCCAGCCACCGCGCCCGCATCATCGCGGCCAACAACATCCTCAACGCGCTGTTCATGATCGTCAGCAGCGTGCTGGCCGGGGCCTTGCTGGGCGCGGGCTTCAGCATCCCCCAGGTGTTCGGCGCCACGGCGGTGCTCAACGTGCTGGTGGTGGGCTATGTGTTCTGGCTGATGCCCGAATACATCATCCGCCTGGTGATGCTGTTCGTCACCCGCATCGTCTACCGGCTCAAGGTGCGCGGTGACCTGAACCTGCCCACCGAGGGCGCGGCCATCCTGGTGTGCAACCACGTGAGTTTTGTGGACGCCATCATCCTGGGCGTGACCAGCCCGCGGCCGATGGTCTTCATCATGGACCACCGCATCTTCAAGACGCCGGGCATCGGCTGGTTGTTCAAGGCGCTCAAGGCCATCCCGATCGCGCCGCAAAAGGAAGACCCGCAAGCCTACGAGACCGCCTTCGAGCGCGCCCGCCAGGTGTTGCGCGAGGGCGAGTTGCTGTGCCTCTTCCCCGAGGGCGCCATCACCAAGGACGGCCAGTTGCAGCCCTTCAAGGCCGGCATCATGAAAATCCTGGAGACGAACCCGGTGCCTGTCATCCCGGCGGCGCTGCACAACCTGTGGGGCTCGACGTTTTCGCGCATCGACGGTGCGGCCATGAAGCGCCCGCTGCGCCGAGGGCTGTTCAACCGCATCGGCCTGGTGGTGGGCGAGCCCATCGCACCCGAGCAGGTCACGCCCGAGGGGCTGCAGCAGCGCGTGCAGGCCTTGCTCGACGAGCCTGCGATCTGAGCTCGACGTCACGCCAGCGACACAATCCGACCCCTGCCTTGCCCTAGCATTCGCCCCATGACGAACCTGCTCTCACGCGCGGCCTGGGCCCGTGTCATCCCCTTCGTGCTCTTCATGGCCTTGCTGGCCCTGCGCGGGCAGCTCACACCGTCTTCGCCCGATGCGGTGCCGGGTGCCTTCGATGGCCGCTGGGTCTATGGCCTCGCGGTGGTGGTGGTGACGGCCAGCCTGATCGTGCTGCGTCGCCAGTACACCGAGCTGCTGGCTGGCAGCCGCCTGCGCTGGCAGCACGCGCTGCTGTCCATCGTGGTGGGCGTGGTGGTGTTCAAGCTCTGGATCAGCCTGACCGAGCCCTGGATGGTGCTGGGCGAGCCCACGGCCGGCTTTCGCCCGGTCAATGCCGAGGGCGAGTTGATGTGGGGCCTGATCGTGCTGCGCTGGGTTGGTGCGGCCCTGATGGTGCCGGTGATGGAAGAGCTGTTTTGGCGCGGCTTCCTGATGCGCTGGGTGGACAACCCCGATTTCGAGCAGGTGGACCCGGCCAGTGTGTCTGTCAAGGCGATTGCCTTGTCCACCCTGGTCTTCATGCTGGCGCACACGCTGTGGCTGGGCGCCATCGTGGCCGGCCTGGCCTATGCTTTGTTGTACCGCTACACGCGTTCGCTGTGGGCGGCCGTGTTGGCGCATGCCGTGACCAATGGCGTGCTGGGTGTGTGGGTGGTGGTGTATGGCAACTGGGCATTCTGGTGACGATGAGCACGGGCAGGCTTTCCAGCCCGTGAGGTTTTTCCTGAAGGCCACCGTGGTGCTGGTCGCCTTGGCGGTGGCCGTGCTCTGTGCGGGCCAGGTCGTCGAGCCCCGGCAGTTGCCTGGGCTGGTGCTGATCAACTACGTGCCTTGTCCGGCCTACCTGCTGCCGGTGCTGGTGGCGCTGCTGGCCTCTTGCTGGCTGGGCTGGGCCTGGCGGGTGGTGGCGCTGTCGTGCCTGGCGGTGACGCTGACGGTGGTGATGGGCTGGGCCTGGGGCCATGCCGACGCAGGCCATGGCCGCGTGCGTTTCATGACCTACAACGTCAAGGGCTACCTGGCGTCGCAACGGCCCGGCGGGTTTGCCGAACTGGCGCAGGAAATCAACGAGCATCAACCCGACATCCTGGTGATGCAGGATGCGTTGGGGCTGTCCGATGGCGCGGATGGGCGCGACATGGACGCCCTGTCACTGGTCGTCCGCAAGAACCGTCAGGTGTACCAGGTCGGACAGTACGTGGTGGCCAGCCGCTGGCCTTTGCAGCACTGCCAGGTGGGTGGCATCCCGATCGCAGGGCGCTCGCACGGTTTCGTGACCTGCCAGGTCCAGGCCCATGGCGTGACGCTGAACGTGGTGACGGTGCACTTCCTGAGTCCGCGCGAGGGCCTCAACGCCGCGCGCAAGGAAGGCTTCGACGGCATGGCCGACTGGCAGCAGAACATGCTGGCCCGGCTGCAGCAGACCGGCTTGCTGGCCGAGCACCTGCGCTTGATGTCCGGCCCCGTTGTGCTGGGCGGCGACCTGAACGCGCCCGAGGCGTCTGCCGTGGTGCAGACCCTGCTGAACACGGGGCTGCGCGATGCGTTCTCATCGGCGGGTTCGGGCTATGGCTACACGCACGGGCACCACCTGCTGCGCGGCCTGTCCTTCCTGCGCATCGACCACATCCTGGTGAGCAAAGACATTGGGGTGAGCGATGCCTTCGCGGGTGGGCGCGAGGCCTCGCAGCACCGGCCGGTCATTGCCGATCTGTGGGTGCACCGCCAGTGATGCGTTGGATCCAGGCCTTGCGCCAGGCCTTGAGGCGCTGACGCCAGGTGTGGGCCCAACGCGCGGCGGCTTGCCAGGCAGGGCTTTGCCGCAAGGCGTCGAGCATGCGCGTCTTCCAGGCCATCCAGCGCGTGAACAGGCGCGCGAACCAGGTCAGCTTCATCAGCGTGGGCTGGGTCAGCATGAACAGGCGGGCTGTCAGCGCCGTGCCACCGACCTTGGCCGCGACGATGACGGCCAGGCCCAGCAGCACATGGCCCTGGCCCAGCCAGTACAGCGCCAGCAGCTTGAGCGGCAGCAGGGCCAGCACGGGCACGGCAAAGAGCATCAAGGCCCGGTAAGGCGGCAGGCCGCGGATGCGGCCCTCGACCCAGCGCAGGCCGGGCAAGCGCCCGATCCAGGCGAGCAGGGCGGCGAGGTGCTCCCAGCCCCATTCTTCGAACAGCAGCAGCAGGGCGATGGCCCAGATGCCGAGGGTGCGCAACCAGCGCATGCTCAGACCCCGCGGGCGCGGTCCTCTGCGAACTGGCGCTGGAACTCGGCGAAGCGGCCGGCGTCCAGCGCGTCGCGCACTTCCTGCATCAGGTTCAGGTAGTAGTGCAGGTTGTGGATGGTGGTCAGCATGGGTCCCAGCATCTCGCCGCAGCGGTCGAGGTGGTGCAGGTAGGCGCGGCTGAAGTTGCGGCAGGTGTAGCAACTGCAGGTCATGTCGATGGGGCGCTCGTCGGACTTGTTGCGCGCGTTGCGCAGGCGCAGGTCACCGAAGCGGGTGAACAGGTGGCCGTTGCGCGCGTTGCGGGTGGGCATGACGCAGTCGAACATGTCGATGCCCGCGGCGACGCCGGCCACCAGGTCTTCCGGCGTGCCCACGCCCATCAGGTAGCGCGGCTTGTGCGGGGGCTGCTTGGGGCTGATGTGGTTCATCACCCGCAGCATCTCGTCTGTGGGCTCGCC
>CAIQIL010000117.1 GCA_903871865.1 uncultured Burkholderiales bacterium | reverse complement strand
TGTCCGAGCACCCGCACGTCGCGCACAAATGGCAGCGCCAGCTCAAGCACGTGCTGGTGGACGAGTACCAGGACACCAACGCCACGCAGTACGAGCTGCTCAAGCTGCTGGTCGGCCCTCAGGGCATCTTCACGGCCGTGGGCGACGACGACCAGTCCATCTACGGCTGGCGCGGCGCCACGCTCGACAACCTCAAGCGCCTGCCGCAGGACTACCCCAACCTCAAGGTCATCCCGCTGGAGCAGAACTACCGCTCCACCAGCGCCATCCTGCGCGCGGCCAACAACGTCATCCAGCTCAACCCCAAGCTCTTCCCCAAGACGCTGTGGTCCGACCTGGGCGAAGGCGAGCCCGTCAAGGTCGCCGAGTGCGACAACGAAGAGCACGAGGCCGAGCGCGCCGTGGGCCGCCTCAACGCCATCCACGCCGGCCTGGTCAGCAAGGGCCAGGACGCCGACTGGCACAACTTCGCCATCCTCTACCGCGCCAACCACCAGGCCCGGCCCTTTGAGCAGGCGCTGCGCAAGGCCAACATCCCCTACAAGGTCTCGGGCGGTCAGAGCTTCTTCGACCGCGCCGAAATCAAGGACCTCTGCGCCTGGCTGCGCCTGCTGCTCAACAACGACGACGACCCGGCCTTCCTGCGCGCCGTGACCACGCCCAAACGCGGCATCGGCCACCAGACGTTGGCCACGCTCGGTGAGTTCGCCGGCAAGTGGAAGGTCAGCCTGTTCGAGGCCCTGTTCGCCGAGTCGCTGGGTTCGGTGCTCAACCAGCGCGCGCTCGATGGCCTGCACGAGTTCGGCCGCTACATCAACGAGTTCGAGGACAAGGCCCGCCAGACCTTCGGCAGCGAAGGCGCCAAGGAGATGCTGCTGGCCTGGCTCAAGGACATCGGCTACGAGCAGCACCTGCACGACAACGAGGAAAACGAGAAGGTCGCTGCGGCCCGCTGGTCCAACGTGATGGACTTCATCGACTGGGTGGCCAAGCGCTGCGGCGGCGACATCGAGAACGACGGCGGCATGACGACCGAAACCGAGCGCCGCAGCGTCATCGAGGTGGCCCAGACGATCGCGCTGATCACCTCGCTGGCCGAGCGCGACACCGACCAGAACGCCGTGGTGCTGTCCACCCTGCACGCCTCCAAGGGCCTGGAATGGCCGCACGTGGTGCTGGCCGGCGTCAACGAGGGGGTGCTGCCGTTCTCGCGCGAGGAGGGCGAAATCCCACCCGGCCAGATCGAGGAAGAACGCCGCCTGATGTACGTGGGCATCACCCGCGCGCGCCTGAGCTTGAGCGTCAGCGTGCTCAAGCGCCGCAAAAAAGGCCGCGAGTACGTGCAGGCCGTGCCCAGCCGTTTCGTCGCCGAGATGAAGCTCAACGAGGGCGCGGTGCGCGAGGACCCGCGCGAGAAGCTGCGGCGCCTGCGCGAGGAAATGGCCGCCAAGGCCAGCGCCCGGAGCGCCCTGCCCGATCAGGCTGCCTGATTTCCCTGCCGCTCAACGAAAGTGAGCGCAAACTCACTTTTTGTCACACCCCACTGCGGATCTGCCGCAGGCAAAAAAAAGCCCGAGCGCGGTGCCTCGGGCTGGGAATCCTTCCGCCAGCGGGTGCTGACCAGGAGTGGAGATGACAAACGGAACAAGCAGGTGTGGGACACAGCTGGTTTCAAAAAGTTCCGGCCGGCCGCGAAAATTTTTCTACCCGGCCCACAGGCCAACACCGAGTCGGCGACCACGGCACAATCCGGGCTCTGACCGACCCTTTGGGTGACACCCTGGGTCGCTTCTTTTTCTTGCGCAGGACTTCGCATCATGGAATGCACCATCCACTGGCAGCCGGCCTCCGGCATGGCCTTCATGGCCGAAACCGGCAGCGGCCACATCATCAACATGGATGGCGCCCCGGACGGCGGCGGCCGCAACCTGGCGCCCCGGCCCATGGAAACCGTGCTGGCCGGCACCGGCGGCTGCACCGCCTATGACGTGGTGCTCATCCTCAAGCGCGGCCGCCACGACGTGCGCGGCTGTCAGGTCAAGCTGACCGCCGACCGCGCCGAGGTGGACCCAAAGGTTTTCACGAACATCAACATGCACTTCGTCGTGACGGGCGTGAACCTCACAGACACCGCCGTGGCGCGGGCCATCCAGATGTCGCACGAAAAGTACTGCTCGGCCAGCATCATGATCGGCAAGACCGCCGAGATCACGACCAGCTTCGAGATCGTTGCGGCCTGAGTCTGGGACCGGGGCCTGAGCCGGCTCAAATGCGGTGGGCGGTGACCGTCATGGCCTTGGCGACCAGCTTCATCAGCCCGCGCACCGGGGCCGGCAGGGGCACGCCACCGGCTTTCTCGGCGGCATCGGCGTGGGCGACTTCGTCATCGCGCATCTGCGCCACGATGGCCCGCGAGGCCTGGTCGGCGGCGGGCAGGCGGTCCATGTGCTCGTTGAGGTGGGCCTCGACCTGGCGTTCGGTTTCGACCACGAAGCCCAGGCTGTGGCGGTCGCCCGCGCGCGCGGCGATCAGGCCGATGGCGAAGGAGCCCGCGTACCACAGCGGGTTGAGCAGGCTGGTGCGCCCGCCGAGCTCTTTCAGGCGCTGCTCCGTCCAGGCGAGGTGATCGACCTCTTCGCGGGCCGCGGCCTCGAACTGCGCTTTCAGCAGCGGGTCACGCGTGCCCCAGGCCTGGGAGGCGTACAGCGCCTGCGCGCAGACCTCGCCCACGTGGTTGACCCGCATCAGCGCGGCCGACAGGCGCTTGTCTTCGGGACTGAGCGCGGCATCCGCCACGTCCAGGGCCTCGCCAGCGAGCGCCGGCTTCGGGCAGGGGCGCGCGGCCACGTGTTCGCCGAAAGCCGTGCGCAGGGCGGTGTCCAGCGACAGGATCAAACGGTCCATGCCATCGTGGTGGATGGCTGCGGGCGATGCGGCAGAAGCGCCAGCGTGGGCGGTGTGGGCGACGGTGTCCATGGGCGCGATGTTAGCGCCACCGCGTGACGCGGCGCTTGCTTTGCATCACCATTGCGTCAGCGTTGCATCACCGTTGCATCACCGTTGCATCAGGCCGCGGCTCTTGGCGATCGACATCAGCATGCCCAGCGCCAGGCCGAGCGTGACCATGGCCGTGCCGCCATAGCTGATGAAGGGCAGCGGCACCCCCACCACCGGCAGGATGCCGCTGACCATGCCCATGTTGACGAAGGCGTAGGTGAAAAAACTCAGCGACAGGCTGCCCGCCAGCAGGCGCGAAAAGAGCGTCGGTGCTTGCGCCGCGATGTACAACCCGCGGAAGATCAGCGCCAGGAAGCCTGCGGCCAGCACCAGGCAGCCCACCAGGCCGTGCTCCTCGGCATAGGCCGCGAAGACGAAGTCGGTGGTGCGCTCGGGGATGAACTCCAGGTGCGTCTGCGTGCCCTGCATGAAGCCCTTGCCCGTGACGCCGCCCGAGCCGATGGCGATCATGCCCTGGATGATGTGGAAGCCCTTGCCCAGCGGGTCGGTGGTCGGGTCGAGCAGCGTGCACACGCGGTTCTTCTGGTAGTCGTGCAGGCCTACCCACTTCACCCCCGGCTGGCACAGGTCACCCTGGTAACTGACGATCAGCGTGATGCCGATGGCCCCGGCCAGCAGCACCGGCAGGATGAGGCGCCAACTCAGGCCGGCGAAGAAAATGACGTACAGCCCAGACGACAACACCAGCAGGGACGTGCCCAGGTCAGGCTGCTTGAGCACCAAGGCCACCGGCACCACGAGCAGGCCACCGGCCACGGCGAAATCCAGCGGGCGCAACTGCCCTTCGCGGCGCTGGAACCACCAGGCCAGCGTCAGTGGCATGGCGATTTTCAGGATCTCCGAGGGCTGGATGACCACGCCCAGGTTGAGCCAGCGGGTGGCGCCCTTTTTCGTCAGCCCGAACAAGGCGGTGGCGATCAGCAGCAGCACCCCCGCGGTGTAAAGCGGCACGGCCAGGGCCATCAGGCGCTGCGGCGGCACCTGGGCCACGAGGAAGAGCACGCCCGCGGCCAGCAGCATGTTGCGCCCCTGGTCCAGGAAGCGCGTGCCATTGTCGAAGCCGACCGAGTACATGTTGACCAGGCCCAGCACGCACAGACAGGCCACGATGAAGACCAGCGGCAGGTCGAAGCCCTGGAAGACGGGCTTGATGCGCTGCCAGGGAGAGGGCTTGTCGAAGGCGACGTTCATGGCTGCTCCCGGGAGGCGGAGGGCGCGAGCGGCAAGGCCGCAGCGGGCGGAGTGGGGCGGGACGGGGCGGGCGATGGCTGTGGCGCGCGTGATGTTGCCACCGCAGGGGCAGGGGCAGACGCCGAGGCGGCCGAGGACGACGCGGAAGACACTGCCGCCGAGGCGGCCGCGGCTGCACTGGCTGCACTCGCCGCGCTGGCCGCATCCGGCACCCCGGGCACATCGGCACCGAACGCGTCCAACCCACGCGGCAGCGGCATGGCCGAGGCCTTGCGCGGCGTGCCCACCGGTGCAACGCCCTTGCCCACCTGCACCAACGCGATGTCTTCCTCGCTGGGGTAGGTGTCGGTCAACAGGTAGTCCAGCACCCGGCGGGCGATGGGCGCGGCGGACATCGAACCAAAACCAGCGTTCTCGACGATGACGGCCAGGGCCACGCGCGGCTTGTCCGTGGGCGCGAAGGCTTCGTAGAGCGAATGGTCGCGCCGGTACTCGTCCACCTTGGACGCCACGTACTTCTCGTTCTGCCGCAGGCCCACGGCCTGGGCCGTGCCCGTCTTGCCGCCGCTTTGGTAGGCCGCGCCCGCGAACACGCGCGTGCCCGTGCCTTCCTGCGTCACGCCATACATGGCCTCGCGGACGAAGGCGGTGTGCTCGGGCTTGTACACCACCGGCGCCAGGGCCTCGTTGGTCGTCAGCTGGCGCTCGCGTGTCACGACGTTCTCGATCTCGCGCACCACGCGCGGTTGGTAGCGCTGGCCATCGCTGGCCAGGGTCGCCATCGCGGTGGCCATCTGCAGCATGGTGAAGGTGTTGTAGCCCTGGCCGATGCCCAGCGAGATGGTCTCGCCCGCGTACCAGCGCTTCATCTCCGGGCGCTTGTAGGCACGGCGCTTCCACTCGGTGGAGGGCAGGATGCCCGTGACTTCACCCTTGAGGTCGATGCCCGTCAGCCGCCCGAAACCCAATGGCTCCATCTGGTCGTGGATGGTGTCCACGCCCAGCTCGTTGGCCAGCGAATAGAAGTAGACGTTGGACGACTCGACGATGGCCCGGCGCATGTTCATGGCCCCGCCGCGTTCGTTCTCCGGACTGCGGAATTTGTGGCCGCCGAACATGAACACGCCGCTGTCCATGATGATGGTGTTGGGGTTGCGTTTGCCGGTGTTGAGCGCCGCCAAGGCCATGAAGGGCTTGTAGGTCGAGCCCGGCGGGTAGGTGCCGCGCAAGGCCCGGTTCAGCAGGGGTTTGTCGGCCGACTCGTTGAGCTCCTTCCAGTTGTCGACGTCGATGCCGTCCACGAACAGGTTGGGGTCGAAGGTCGGCTTGGAGACGAAGGCCAGCACCTCGCCATTGCGCGGGTCGATGGCCACCAGCGCGCCGCGGCGGTCGCCGAACAGGCGCTCGATCAGGGCCTGCAGCTTGATGTCGATGGACAGGTGCACCGTGTTGCCCGGCGTGGCCGGGTTGGAGCGCAGCCGCCGCACCGCGCGCCCGCCCGCGCTGGTCTCGACCTGCTCGAAGCCGGTGATGCCGTGCAGTTCGCGCTCGTAGCTCTGCTCGATGCCCAGCTTGCCGATGTACTCGGTGCCGCGGTAGTTGGCCTGGTCCTCGTCGGGCCAGTCTTCCATGGCCTCGGCTTCTTTCTGGTTGATGCGCCCGATGTAGCCCAGCACGTGGCTGGCCAGCTCGCCATAGGGGTAGTGGCGGAACAGGCGCGCCTGGATGTCCACCCCCGGGAAGCGGTAGCGCTGGGCGGTGAAACGGGCCACTTCCTTGTCGGTCAGGCGCGTGCGGATGGGGATGGACTCGAAGCTCTTGGACTCTTCGCGCAGGCGCTTGAAGCGGCGGCGGTCGCGCACCTGGATGTCCACGATGCGGGCCAGTTCGTCGATGGTGGCCTCGACGTCGTCCACCTTGGAGGGCGTGATTTCGAGCGTGTAGGCCGAGTAGTTGTTGGCCAGCACCACGCCGTTGCGGTCGACGATGAGACCGCGGTTGGGCACGATGGGCACCACGGCCGTGCGGTTGTTTTCGGCGCGCGCGGCCAGGTCCTCGTGGCGCTGGATCTGCAGCACCGTCAGGCGGAACACCAGCAGGCCGAAGCAGAACAGCACGAAGCCTGCCGCGGCCCACAG
>CAIQIL010000116.1 GCA_903871865.1 uncultured Burkholderiales bacterium | reverse complement strand
GCGTCGACCACGCGGGCCAAGATTTTTTCGTCGATGTTCAGGTCGCCCGAATAGTCGGTGCTGGCTACCCACAAGCGCACGATTTCGGCACCCATCTTGTCGCTCACTTCTTGTGGTGCGACGGTGTTGCCCAAGCTCTTGCTCATCTTGCGGCCTTGGCCGTCGGTGGCAAAGCCGTGGGTCAGCAGGCCTTTGTAGGGCGCGCGGTCGTACAAGGCGCAGCCCAGCAGCAATGAGCTGTGGAACCAGCCTCGGTGCTGGTCATGGCCTTCGAGGTAGAGGTCGGCCTCGGGGCCTTGCAGATGGCCGGCATGGGCGTGGCTGCCGCGCTCGCCATTGAGCACATGGAAGAAGGTGGTGCCGGAGTCGAACCAGACGTCGAGGATGTCGGTGGACTTGCTGTACTCGGCCGCTTGCTCACCCAGCCACTCGGCCACGTCCAGCTTGGCCCAGGCCTCGACACCGCCCTGCTCCACCAGGGCCGCGGCGCGGTCCATGAAGGCCAGCGTGTCGGGGTGCAGCTCGCCCGTGACCTTGTGCAGGAAGAAGGGCAGCGGCACGCCCCAGTTGCGCTGGCGGCTGATGCACCAGTCCGGTCGGTTGGCGATCATGTCGCGCAGACGAACTCGGCCGTTCTCGGGGTAGAAGGTGGTCTGGTCGATGGCGTCGAGCGCGGTCTGGCGCAGGGTCTTGACGGGCTTCTCGACGGTGAAGACACCCTTGTTGCCGCCCTCTTCTTCGTCCATGCGCACGAACCACTGGGCCGCGGCACGGAAGATGACCGGCGTCTTGTGGCGCCAGCAGTGCGGGTAGCTGTGGACGATGTCAGTTGATGCCAGCAGGCGGCCGTGCTCGCGCAGCGTCTCCAAGACCACAGGGGCGGCCTTCCAGATGTGCTGGCCGCCGAACAGCGGCAGCTCGGCTTCGTAGACGCCGTTGCCTTGCACCGGGTTGAGGATGTCGTCGAACTTCAGGCCGTTGGCGATGCAGGAGTTGAAGTCGTCCACACCATAGGCCGGCGCCGAGTGCACGATGCCCGTGCCGTCTTCGGCGCTGACGTAATCGGCCACGTAGACGGGGCTGAACCTTGGGTTCCCGTCGGGAAGGCGGTCGTAGCCTGCGTGAACATGCGCCAGCGGGTGCTTGAACGTCAGGTGCTCCAGCTTGGCGCCGGTCGTGGTGGCCAGCACCTTGACCTCGTCGGCCGCGAAGCCGTAGCGCGTCGTGGCCTTCTCGACCAGGCTCTCGGCCAGCACCAGCAGGCCCTTGGGGGTGTCCACCAGGGCGTACGTCAGCTCGGGGTGAACGTTGAGCGCCTGGTTGGCGGGGATGGTCCAGGCCGTCGTCGTCCAGATGACGGCGAAGGCGTCTTTGGCCAGCGAAGGCAGGCCGAAGGCGGCGGCGAGGCGGTCGGGCTCGGCGCTCAGGAAGGCCACGTCCAGCGTCTGGGACTTCTTGTCGGCGTACTCGATCTCGAACTCGGCCAGCGAGGAGCCGCAATCGAAGCACCAGTACACGGGCTTGAGGCCGCGGTACACATGGCCGCGCTCGATGATTTTCTTCAGCGCACGGATCTCATTGGCCTCGTTGCCGAAGTCCATGGTGCGGTAGGGCCGCGCCCAATCGCCCAGCACGCCCAGGCGCTTGAAGTCGTTGCGCTGGCCATCGATCTGCTCGGCGGCATAGACGCGGGCCTTGGCCTGCACGTCTTCGCGGCTGAGGTTGCGCCCGAAGGTCTTTTCGATCTGGTTCTCGATGGGCAGACCGTGGCAGTCCCAACCCGGGATGTAGCTGGCGTCGAAGCCGGCCAGTTGGCGCGCCTTGACGATCATGTCTTTCAAGATCTTGTTGGCCGCGTGCCCGATGTGGATGACGCCGTTGGCGTAGGGCGGGCCGTCGTGCAGCACGAACTTCGGGGCGCCCTGGCGGGCAGCGCGCAGCTTGCCGTAGACACCGTTGGCCTCCCACTCGGCCACCCAGCCCGCTTCGCGCTTGGGCAGGTCGCCGCGCATCGGGAAGGGGGTGTCGGGCATGTTCAGCGTGGCGCGGTACTTGGATTCCGGCGCTTCCGCCCCACCCTTCGCGGGTTTGGCAGGCTTGGCAGATGGGGCAGAGGGGTCTTGGCTCATGGCGATCTCGGTCAAAACAGCCCCGTCGCGGGCGCTGCAAAG
>CAIQIL010000115.1 GCA_903871865.1 uncultured Burkholderiales bacterium | reverse complement strand
ATCGAGTTGCCCAGCGCGCTGCGCACGCCGCAGGAGGCCGAGATCCGCCAGATGTGGCTGGACCTGCTGCGCTGGACGGCCGAGCGCCTGGGCGCGGGCTGAGGCACCTGGGCCTGGGCGAGCGTTCCTGAGCCCTGGATTGAGGGGGTGCCCCTGACCGGGTGTGACATTGTTCCGTTTTTCGAGGCCAACGGCCCTCGGAATTAGGGGGGTGGCATGGGCCCACGGCCTGGGCCAGTCGTCGCATACTCCGTCCAGTCGCAAACAGTTGGTTACGAAACCCCCCGCTTCGGAGGGGTATCACGGAGGAGAACCCATGCCCTTGACGTTCGGCTGCAGCCGGCCTGCCCGTTTGACCCTGATCGCTGCCATGGTGCTTGGCGCCTGTGCTGCACAAGCCCAAGGCACTGCCGACGCCGGTGCGACCGAGGCGCAGTACCGCCTGGGCCTTTACCAGCGCGAAACCGGCGAGCCCTACAGCGCCATCGAGACGCTGGAGACCTTGCTGTCGGCCAACCCCAGCCTGAACCGCGCCCGCCTGGAGCTGGCTGTGGCCTACTACCGCACCTTGAACTACGAGCGTGCGCGTGCCGAGGCCCAGCGCGTGCTGGACGACCCCCGCACCCCTGAAAACGTGCGCCTGTCGGTGCTCAGCTTCGTCAAACAGATGGAGCTGGAGCAAACCATCGCGCAGGGCAAGCCACACAAGTGGGAGATCAACACCAGCGTGGGCCTGCTGTACGACAGCAACGTCAACGCAGGCCCGGACAACGCCGTGCTGGGCTCGTCGGCCAACGGTTTGCTCACCCTGAACTCGCAGTTCGTGTCCAAGTCCGACTGGGGCTACACCGCCCAGGTGGGCGCGCAACACACCTGGCAACAGCCTGCGCCTGTGCGCATCGGCGAATCCACAGGCCGCTTCCAGTGGATCAGCTCGGTCAACGCGTACCACAAGGGCTATCACAACTTCAGCGAATACAACCTCAGCGTGCTCAGCTTGGCCACCGGCCCAGGCCTGATCGTCGGCCAGGGTTTCCGCGGCAACCTGAACCTGCAGGTGGACCACATCTCCTTCGGGGGTAACGAGCTGGGCCTCTACACCTCCCTGAACCCGACGATCACGGTGCGCGGCCTGGGCGGCGAGATCACCACGGACCTGCTGGTGTCGCAACGCAGCTTCTCGCGCCCGACCGATGGCGGCCGCCAAGGTCAGTTCCGCAGCTTTGGCGTGAGCTATGGCCGCCTGATCGGCACCCAGGCGTCCGTGCAAGGCGGTGTGCGCACCTTCGTGGAGAACACCCGCGAAGACCGCTTCAGCAACCAGGGCCACGAAGTGTTCGTGGGTGGCCGCATCCAGTGGGCCGGCATCGACTTCTTCGCGCGCAGCGCCATCCGCAACGCCCGCTACGACGGCGTGGAGCCCGTGTTCGACGTGGCCCGTCGTGAACTGGAGCGCCGCAACGAAGTGGGCGCGAGCTATGCCTTCCTCGAAGGCTGGCTGCAGAAATGGCAGTTGTCGGCCACGCTGGCCAATGTGCACAACCGCTCGAATGTGAGCCTGTACGGCTACGACCGTGACACCGCGTTCATCAACCTCAGCCGCACGTTCTGAGCCACCCCATTGCAACCGGAGTATTCACCATGACGACGATTCGCCTTCATCCCCTGGTGGCCGCTTGTGCCCCTGTTTTTGCCCCTGTTTTTGCCGCTGTTTGTGCCTCTGTGTGCGCCACCCAGGCCCACGCGGCCCCCAGCCAGGCCGATCTGGAACGCACCCGCCTGTACGGTGAGGTGAGCATCGCGCAGGACTCGGTGAACAGCTGGGGCGTGTGGGAACAGTTCGAACCTCCTGCGGCCGGTCCGAACACGCCGGTGGTGACCCTGGCGCCGCGCGGTGACCTGTACCGTCCGCTGGGCACGGTGAACACCATCAACACCACGCCCGTGACGCCCACGCCGCCGGTGGCCGTGCCCTTGTGCGCCAGCGGTGCGTTGTGCGGCTTCGGTGTGTTCGCCGCCACCCAGGGCGAGCGCGACCCGTCTGCGCCCTATGTCGCGTCCGATCGCTTTGCCTTCATGACACAACCGGTGAACCTCACGGACGCCGCCCGTGCGCAAGCGGCGGTGTTGATCCGTGTGAACTGGGAGCCGGGCCGCATGCAGATGTTCAACACGGCCTTGAATGGCGGCTCGATCGAGGCCGATTCGGGTCAGATGTTCAACGATGGCGCCTACTACGGTTATGACAACGGCGGCTCGCGCATCCTGTACACCAGCCGCAAGGGTGCTGACGATGGCACCGGCATCACCAACGTGGTGGAAGTGGCCCGCCTGTCCGGCGTGTACAAGTACGTGACCGGCGAAACCACGGTGAGCCAGGACATCTTCGCGTTCTGGGGTGTGACCACGCCGGCAGCCGCCATGGACACCCTGAACCGCAGCAACGTTCAGGTCAATTACCAGGGCCGCAACTACGACGGCTCGCAAACCGTGAGCATGACGGTCGACTTCGGCCAAGGCAAGATCACGGCTGGCCAGTTCGGTTCGGGTGTGGACGGCAAGGTCATCGCGACCCCCACGACCACGGGCGGCACGCAATTGGCCGGCCAGGTGGGCTTCACCTTCACCGGTGATGTGGTGGGCAGCACCTTCCGCTCTACCAGCGTGCAGGCGGCCGACGCCCGCTCGATCTCGGGCTCGGTGCAAGGTGCCTTCTTTGGTTCGAACGCGCAGGCTGCCGCAGGTGTGGCCGATGTGGTCAAAACCAAGGCCGACGGTTACACCAACGGCAAGTACACCGACGCGTTCATCACCTACAGGCAAGAACAAGCCCGCTGACCAGGCTTGCTGGTCCGACCGCTGTCGCCAAACAAAAGCCGGGCTGCGTGCCCGGCTTTTTTCATGGAGCGCCTTGGCTGGTCCTGGGGCGTTGGTCGGCCTCAACAGGCCTCGGTGAGCCTCAGTTGGTCGGTGGCGCGGCCTGTGCACTCGGCAGCGTGGCCAGGATGCCCAGCAGGCGCGGGATCTGCAGCGGCTTGACCAGGTAGTGGTTGAAGCCGGTCTGCAGGGCCCGGGCGATGTGGTCGGGCAGGGCGTCGGCGCTGAGCGCGATCAGCGGCAGTTTGCGGAACTCGGTCTGGGCGCGCAGGCGGCGGCAGAGGTCCAGGCCGGAGCCGTCGGGCAGGTTGATGTCCACCAGGGCCACGTCGGGGCGGGTGTTCTCGATGGCGGCCATGCCCTCGGCGGCGTTTTCGGCCGAGAACAAACGCACCTGCGGGTAGGCCGCGAACACGGCCTCGACCAGGCTGCGGTTGAGGGCGTTGTCCTCGATGTGCACGACGCGCAGCGGCGGCAGCATCACGGCCGGCTCCTGGCCGCGACCCTGTGCGCCAGCGCGGCCCGAACCCGGCATCTCGGCCAGGGGCAGGCGCAGGGCGAACACGCTGCCGTGGCCCAGGGTGCTGGTGACGTCGATGCGGCCGTGCATCAGCTCGGCCAGGCGCTGCGACACGGCCAGGCCCAGGCCGTTGCCCGTGGCCGGGCTGCGCGAGGCAGATTCCAGCCGCGTGAAAGGCTGGAACAGGCGCGGCATGTCGCCGGGGTCGATGCCGAAGCCCTGGTCACGCACCTCGATGACGCCCAGGCGCTCGCCGGCGGCGGCCT
>CAIQIL010000114.1 GCA_903871865.1 uncultured Burkholderiales bacterium | reverse complement strand
TGGAGCGCCTGCGCTGGCAAGGCGGGCCCGCATCCACGACCTCGCCCACACCCCCATCGACCGTTGCCGACGCACAGGCCACCCCGATCAACGACACCCAGCTCGACCTCCTGCTGCGCCTGGCCCCGCTGAACCTGCCGCAGTGGCTGGCGCGCTGGCAACCGCAGGCCGGCTGGGGCGGTGACCTCACGGTGGGCGGGCAGCTGCGTGCGCTGCGCCAACCCGGGCGGCCCTGGGAGATCGACGCCGAGCTGGCGCACCAGGCGGGCGACGTCACCCTGTCCGAGCCCACGGTGGAGGGCCAGACGGCCCAGCGCCTGGGCCTGCGCGAGGCCCGCGCCAGCCTCAGCGTGCGCAACGGCCTGTGGACCTTGCAGCAAACGCTGGACGGCCGTGTGCTGGGGCGCTTGTCCGGCCGACAGACCGTCCAAGTGCATGACCCGATGGCGCTGCCGCAGGCCGACGCCGCCTTGTCTGGCGAGGTGGAGATGCAGGTGGCCAGCCTGCGCCCCCTGGCCACCTGGGCCCCGGCGGGCTGGCGCCTCAATGGCCAGTTGCAGGCCCGCGCCCAGATCGGCGGCACGCTCGGTGCGCCGCGCTGGTCGGGCTGGGTGCAGGGCGAACAACTCGCGATCTCGCAGTCCCTGCTGGGCGTGCACCTGAGCGAAGGCCAGTTGCGCATCGACCTCGACGGCGAACGTGCCCGGTTGACGCGCTTCGTGGCCTCGGGCGGGCCGCAGGGCGGGCGCGTGCTGGCCGATGGCGAGGCCACGCTGGGCGCGTCACCGCAGCTGAAACTGCACGTGCAGGCCGAGCGCTTCGCGGCGCTGCAGCGCATCGACCGGCGCATCGTGCTCAGTGGTGACGCCCAGGCCACCGTGGCCGCCGACAGCTTGCAGGTGCGTGGCCGCGTCCAGATCGACGAAGGCCTCATCGACATCGGCCATGCCAGCGCCCCGACCTTGGGCGATGACGTGACCGTGCGCCGCCGCCCGGGGGCGCAGCCTGACGATGGCGATGCGGCCTCGTCCGACAGCGGCAACGGGAATGGCAATGGCAATGGCAAGTCCACCAGCAACGGCCAGCGCAAGGTCGATGCCGACATCGCCCTGGACCTGGGCCAGCAGCTGCACCTCAAGGGCCACGGCCTGGATGGCCTGCTGGTGGGCCAGTTGCAGGTGAGCACGCCGTCGAACAAACCGTCCATCAAGGGCGTGGTCAAGCTCTCGCAAGGCACTTTTGCGGCCTACGGCCAGAAGCTGCGCATCGAGCGCAGCACCATCACCTTCACCGGCCTGATCGACAACCCGCGCCTGGACATCCTCGCCATGCGCCCGCAACTGCCCACGGCCGATGAGAGCGATGTGCGCGTGGGCGTGCGCATCACCGGCACGGCGCTGGACCCGCGCATCCGGCTGTACTCAGAGCCCTCGCTGACGGAGACGGAGCAGCTGTCCTGGCTGGTACTGGGGCGTGCGCCCACGGGCCTGGGGGGCGCCGACATCGGCCTGCTGCAATCGGCCGCGGTGGCCTTGCTGTCGGGCGACAGCCGGGAGGGCCTGACGGACAAGGTCATCGGCCTGCTGGGCCTGGACAACCTCTCGGTGCGCCAGAGCGAGGGCACGGTGCGCGACACCGTGGTCAACGTGGGCAAGCAGGTCTCGCGCCACTGGTACGTGGGCTACGAGCGCAACCTCAACGCCACGGGCGGCAACTGGCAGCTCATCTACAGCCTGGCACAGCGCTTCAAGCTGCGCGCCCAGGCGGGTGAAGACAATGCGGTGGACTTGATCTGGCAGTGGCGCTGGGACTGAGCCGGGGCATCCCTGCCATCCGGGCCATCAGTGCCCGGCGTGCAGCTTCTTGTGCAACTGCCGCGTGCCCCACCAGATGCCCAGCAGCACCAGCGGGATGAGCGCCCCGGCCAGCAGCTCGGGGTTGACCGGCAGGCCCGCGGCCTTGCCCGCCTTGCCCAGGTACAGGACCAGGCTGACCACGTAGTAGGCGATGGCCGCGATCGACAGGCCTTCCACCGTGGTTTGCAGGCGCAATTGCAGCTCTTGCCCGCGCGTGAGCTTTTCCAGCAGCGTCTGGTTTTGCGACTCGGTGGCGATGTCCACGCGCGTGCGCAGCAGCGCGCTGGCGCGCTCGATGCGCTGCGACAGCGAGCTCAGGCGCTGGGCCGTGGCCTGCACCGTCGCCATCGCCGGTGACACCCGCCGCAGCACGAACTCGCCCACGGTCTGCGTGCCGGGGATGGGGGTTTCGCGCAGTTGCTCGATGCGTTGCTCGACCAGGGCGTAGTAGGCCTGCGTGGCCGTGAAGCGGTAGAGGTGGGTGGCCGTGGCGCGCTCCACCGTGGCGGCCAGCGCGATGAGCTTGTCCAGCAGCTCCTGGTCGGAGGCGTCCTTGTTTTCCATGCGCGCCGTGATCTCGGCGAGGCGGGCTTCGGCGTCACCGAGCATGGGCGCCAGGGCCTTGGCCACGGGCAGGCCGCGCAGGGCCATCAGGCGGTAGGTTTCGAGCTCCAGCAGGCGCTGCGAGATGCGGCCCACGCGCTGCTCCGAGGTGTTGGTCGGTGAGATGACCAGCAGGCGCTCGAAGCCGCTGTCGCGCAGGCGGAAGTCCGTCATGGCGCATGAGCGGCGGATGCCCATCAGCGAGGCCAGGGTGTCGCGGCCATCGAACCAGGGCGCGGCGGTGGCGCGCATGGCTGGGGTGTCATCGACATCGCCGTGCAGCATGGCCATCATGATGGCGGCCACCGTTTTGCCGGGGATGCCGGCCAGCCAGGCGACATCGACCGCCAGCGAGCGCATCAGCGCGGCTTCGTGCGTGCCATCGGTGTGATCGCCGTCGGTGCCCGCGGCCAGGGCCTCATCGGGCAGGGCCTGGACGATGGAGTAGCGGCTGAACTCGGTGTGGCGCTCCCACTTGAGCGTGTGGTCGGCAAAGCGCAGGCGCACGAAGTTGCCCGACAGCGCCTGCAGCGGCAGGTCGTGCTGGCCGGGCAGGGCGCGCAGGTGGGCCCATTCGTCTTCGCGGCTCACGCCCTCGTTGAGCACGGCCACGTAGACCACCAGGGCCGGCAGGCGGATGCGGGCCGGTGGTCGGGCGTGGACCTCGTTGTGCAGCAGCTCGCGCTGGGCGTCGTCGGTGGGCAGGGCGCGGGGGAGGGCCGTGCGGTGCGTGTGGATGGCGTCCATGCGGCGTCCTCAGCGCAATTTGCCGAGCATGGCTTCCATCTGGTCGAGCACGGCGTCCACGACTTCGGCGGTGTGGGCGGCGGTGGCCGATGCTGCCGATGAGGCCGTGTCATCGGCGTCTGCCGAAACCAGACGCTCGTTGAGCTCCTGCGCCATCAGGCAGCGCACCATGCGCAGCCAGGTGCTGTCCAGCGCCTTGCGCACGGCCGACATCTGCACGGCAACCGGCTGGCAGGGCTCGCCCGCTTCGATCATGCGCTGGATGCCGCGCAGCTGCCCTTCGGCGCGCTTGAGGCGGTTGAGGATGTCGGTGCGGGCGTCGTTGTCCAGGGTGGCCATGGGCTGGGAGGTGTTGGCAGACCGCGCAGTCTAGGCATACCCGGCGGGGTAGGCAAGGGTGTTGGCCCTGATCAATCGGGGATCAACCGGGAATCAGCACGCTGACCTCGGGCCGCGCCGGGTCGTGGAAGACCTTGACGCGCGCACCCACGGGGTAGGGCGCCAGGGCCTGTTCGGCCTCCTCGCGGCTGACATAGTGGCGGCCAAAAGCCTGCAGGCGGTTGCCCTCGTGGGTCACGCCCTGAACGCTGTAGCGAAAGCGCACTTCGGCCATCCAGTCGTTCTTGCCGGCTTCGGGCTCGCCCGACTGGGCGTTGAAGGGCCTGGCGCGGGACTCGGTGATTTCGCCCTCCACGCTGGGCCACTGCGGGCTGGCCTGCTTGATCTGCCAGGCGCGCCAGGCCAGGAAACAGAAGGCCAGCACGAAGGCGGCGACGATGTATTTGCCAAGTTGGTCGGGCATGGCGGCATTGTGCCTGTGCCGATGCCGGCGTGGTTTTTTGGGCGAAGATGCAGGCCGCACCGCAGTGACACCGCCATGACGCCCCCCACCGACCCCTCCCGCAGCGCCGAACACAGTCCCTTTTATGCCCACATCGCTCGCCTGCGCTACATCAAGCGCTGGGGCCTGATGCGCAATGCCGAAGCGGAGGACGTGGCCCAGCACAGCTGGGAGGTCGCGGTGCTGGCGCATGCGCTGGCCGTCATCAGCCGGGACGTCTTCCAGCAGCCGGTGGACCCCAACGCCGTGGCCGCGCGCGCGCTGTTCCACGATGCCACCGAGGCCATCACGGGCGATTTGCCCACGCCGGTCAAGTACTCGCCGGCCATGCGCCACGCCACGGCCAACCTCGAAGGCGAGGTCTGCCGCGAGATGGTGTCCCTGCTGCCGGCGGCGCTGCAGCCGTCGATGTCTGCCGTGATGGACCACGCGCACTGGCCTGCCCATGAGGCAGCGCTGGTCAAGACCGCCGACCGCCTCGCCGCCTGGCTCAAGTGCCAGGCCGAGTTGCGTTTCGGCAACCCCGAGTTCGCGCAGGCCGAGCAGCAGATCCGCCGCAAGCTCGACGAGCACATGACGCCCGAGCTGCGCTACTTCCTCGACACCTTCGCGCCGGCCTTCGCCCTCACGCTCGACTCGCTGATGCAAGGCGAGTGAGGCGGGGCAGGGCGCCGGCGTGGGCTCCGGCGCGGCGTCAGTCGCGCCGCGCCGCCATCAGCGCCACGTTGCCGCCCGCCGCGGCCGTGTTCACCGTGACCGTCTGCTCCACGCAGAAGCGCGGCAGGCAGTGTGGGCCGCCGGCCTTCGGGCCGGTGCCGCTGAGGCCCTCGCCACCGAAAGGCTGCAGGCCCACCACCGCGCCGACCATGTTGCGGTTGACGTAGACATTGCCGGTGCGTGCCCGAGCTGCCAGCGCCTGCGCGCGGCTGTCGATGCGGGTCTGGATGCCCAGGGTCAGGCCATGGCCCAGGGCGTTGATGTCGTCGATGACCTGGGCCGCGTCGCCACGCCAGCGCAGTACTTGCAGCACCGGGCCGAAGATTTCTTCCTGGACGTCCGCGATGCTGTCCACCTCGAAGGCCAGTGGGGGCTGCACATGCGGCACGGCCAGGTCGTGGGGAGGGCGGTCTGCCCACAGAGGGCGGCCGTGGTGGCGCAGCCTCTCGACCTGGGCGCAGAGCTTGGCATGGGCTTCGGCGTCGATCAGCGGGCCGATGTCGGTGTCGATGCGGGCAGGATCGCCGACACGCAGCTCTGCCACGGCGCCCGCGATCATCGCCAGGGTGCGCCCGGCGATGTCTTCGTGCAGGCACAGCAGGCGCAGCGCCGAGCAACGTTGCCCGGCCGAGCGGAAGGCGCTTTGCAGCACGGCGTCGCAGACCTGCTCGGGCAGGGCGCTGGGGTCCACCAGCATGGCGTTGATGCCGCCGGTTTCCGCGATCAGCGGCACGATGGGACCGTCTTTGGCCGCCAGCGCGCGCTGGATGTGCTTGGCCACGGCCGTGGAGCCTGTGAAGGCCACGCCGGCCACGCCCGGGTGTGCGACCAAGGCGGCGCCCACCGTTTCGCCAGGCCCGTGCAGCACCTGGAGCACATCGCTGGGCACGCCCGCGTCGTGCAGCAAGCCCGCGGCGGCCAGGGCGACGCCAGGTGTTTGCTCGGCCGGCTTGGCCAGCACGGTGTTGCCGGTGACCAGGGCCGCGGCCACCTGGCCCACGAAGATGGCCAGCGGGAAGTTCCACGGGCTGATGCAGACCCACATGCCGCGCCCATGCAGGCTGAGCGTGTTGGTCTCGCCCGTGACGCCAGGCCAGGGGGCGGGCAAGGCCATGGGCGCCATCACCCGCTCGGCTTCGGCCGCGTAATAGCGCAGGAAGTCGATGGCCTCGCGCACCTCGGCCACCGCA